>NZ_JBHUXV010000032.1:0-90141 GCF_042669125.1 Streptomyces sp. NPDC057253
CCGCGGCGGTCCGGTGACCCGCGGCGAGCGCGATGGACGCGTGGGTGACGGTCAGCGCGGTCCGGCCGTAGAGATTGGACAGCGTGATGCGGGCACTCGTACCGCCGACACTGGTGTGCACGACGTTGCGGACGGAGCGGCCCGCCAGACCCTCGCTCGCGGTGCCGGGCTCGCCGCCGACCGGGGAGGCGGACCAGGCGCCGACCCAGGTTCCGGTGGAGGCGGGGGCGGCGGAGGGGCGCGAGGGCCCGGAACCGGACAGCGCGGTCCGGTCCCTGGTGCCGGCGTCGGCCGCCACTCCGACGTAGATGGCGGTGGACAGGGCCACGATCACTGCGACGATCGCGGCGAGCAGGGCGTAACCATGACGCCGTGTCATGTGGTGCTGTTCTCCTCAGGAGATGGGAGCCCGGGGCTCCGATCTGATGAGCTCATGATGAGGCATAAAGCTGGGGACAAGTGACGAGACCCCCTCCGGTTCCCTCGTCCGGTCAGACGCTGGGAACTCTTGTTCCGTTCCAGGAGTCGGTCAGGAAGGGACAATGTGTGAGGGATCACCGAACGGGTGGAGCGGATGGAACGTACGGAATCTGGGCAAACAGAACCATCTGATGGGAAGCGGTCCGCCCCCGCTTCGGCCGTCCGCGCGATGAACACCTTCAGTGCCGCGGACGAGGAGAAGCAGCGTGGTGTGCGCCGGATGAAGCTCACCGCGCTCGGGCTGCTGCTCTTCGTGGCGCTGGTCTACGCGCTGGCGAAGTGGGCGGACAGTTCCGGGGCCGGCCCGTGGGCGGGTTACGTCGCCGCGGCGGCCGAGGCGGGCATGGTCGGCGCGATGGCCGACTGGTTCGCGGTCACCGCCCTCTTCCGCCATCCGCTCGGCCTGCCCATTCCGCACACCGCGATCATCCCGACCAAGAAGGACCAGCTGGGGGTCTCGCTGGGCGAGTTCGTCGGCGAGAACTTCCTCTCCGAGGACGTCGTACGGCAGCGGCTGCGGGCCGTCGGGATCGGCAGCCGGCTCGGGGCCTGGCTGGCCGACCCCGACCACGCCGACCGGGTCACCGCCGAGCTGTCGGCGGCCCTCAGGGGAGCGCTCACCGTCCTGCGGGACTCCGACGTCCAGGCCGTGGTCGGGGAGGCGATCACCCGGCGGGCCGACGCCCAGGAGATCGCGCCCGGCATCGGGAAGATGCTCGAGAAGGTCGTCGCCGACGGCGGCCACCGACGGGTCGTCGACCTGGTGGTGGCCCGGGCCCACGACTGGCTGGTGCTGCACGACGCGCAGGTCATGGACGCCGTGCAGGGCGGCGCGCCCGGCTGGACCCCGCGGTTCGTCGACAAGAAGGTCGGCGAGCGGGTCTACAAGGAGCTGCTGCGCTTCGTGACCGAGATGCGGGACATGCCGTCGCATCCGGCGCGCGGGGCCCTGGACCGGTTCCTCACGGACTTCGCCTCCGACCTCCAGTCCGACACCGACACCCGCACGCGTGTCGAGCGGCTCAAGGGCGAGGTGCTGGGGCGTGGCGAGGTGCAGGACCTGATCGCGTCCGCCTGGACCGCCGTACGGTCGATGATCGTCGCCGCGGCCGAGGACGAGCGCAGTGAGCTGCGGCTGCGGGTGCGGGCGTCCCTGCTGTCGCTGGGTGCGCGGATGGCCGCCGACCCGAAGGTGCAGGCGAAGGTCGACCGGTGGGTGGAGGGGGCCGCGGTGTACGTGGTCACCACCTACCGGCGGGAGATCACCTCCCTGATCACGGACACCGTGGCCGGGTGGGACGCCGAGCACACGACGCGGAAGATCGAGGCGAACATCGGGCGTGACCTGCAGTTCATCCGGATCAACGGCACGGTGGTGGGGTCCTTGGTGGGGCTGCTGATCTACACGGTGACGCGGGCGCTGGGGGCGTGAGCCGGGGCCTGACCGGTTCCTGACCGGGGCCTGTCCGGTGCCTGGCCGGTGCCGGATTCCGAGGCGCTCGGCCTAGGAGACGGTGGCCGGGGCACCCGGGTGGGGTTCGCTCGACGAGGAGCTCGACGAGGAGCTCGACGAGGAGGGAGCCCTTCCGTGACCACCACCGCACAAGCCGACACCGGCCGCACCGTCACGACCGACATCCCCGCCAGACTCGACCGGCTGCCCTGGTCCCGCTGGCACTGGACGATCGTCGTCGGACTCGGCACCGTATGGATCCTCGACGGCCTTGAGGTCACGGTCGTCGGCAACATCGCGAGCCGGTTGTCGGAGCCGGGCAGTGGGTTGTCGATCACCTCCGGGCAGGTCACCGGCATCGCGGCGGCGCTGTATGTGGCGGGAGCGTGCGTAGGGGCACTGTTCTGGGGGCGGCTGACCGACAAATGGGGCCGCAAGAAGCTGTTCATGATCACGCTGGCGGTGTATCTGGCGGCCACCGCGCTGACGTCGATCTCCTTCGACGCCTGGTGGTTCTTCCTGTTCCGCTTCCTCACCGGGTTCGGCATCGGCGGGGAGTACGCGGCGATCAACTCCGCGATCGACGAGCTGATCCCGGCGCAGTACCGGGGGCGGGTCGACCTGATCATCAACGGGAGCTTCTGGCTGGGGGCGGTGGGCGGCTCACTGCTGTCGATCGTCGCGCTGAACACGGAGTTCTTCGCGAAGGACGTGGGGTGGCGGCTGACGTTCGCGCTGGGGGCGGTGCTGGCGTTCGTCATTCTGCTGGTGCGGCGGCATGTGCCGGAGAGTCCGCGGTGGCTGCTGATCCACGGGCGGGACGAGGAGGCCGAGCGGATCGTGTCCTCGATCGAGTCGCGGGTGGAGGAGGAGCGGGGCGCTTCCCTGCCGCGGCCGGAGGGTGAGATCACGATCCGTCAGCGGCGGAGCGTGACGTTCGTGGAGATCGCGCGGACGTTGTTCTCGGACTATCGGCGCCGGTCGGTGCTCGGGTTCTCGCTGTTCATCGGGCAGGCGTTCCTGTACAACGCGATCACGTTCGGGTTCGGGGCGATCCTGACGACGTTCTTCGACGTGCCGACCGGGGACACGGGGTACTACTTCGCGGTCATCGCGGTCGGTAACTTCTGCGGGCCGCTGCTGCTGGGGAAGCTGTTCGACACGGTGGGGCGGCGGGTGATGATCTCGTCGACGTATCTGCTGTCCGGGCTGCTGCTGTTCGGGACGGCGTGGCTGTTCGACCGGGGGTCGTTGAGCGCGGCTTCCCTGACGGCGTGCTGGTGCGCGGTGCTGTTCTTCGCGTCGGCGGGGGCGTCGAGTGCCTACCTCACGGTGTCGGAGGTGTTCCCGATGGAGACGCGGGCGATGTCGATCGCGTTCTTCTATGCCCTGGGGACGGCGGCGGGAGGGATCAGCGGACCGCTGCTGTTCGCTGACCTGACGAGTACGGGGCGGGTGGGGGACACGGTGTTGGCGTTCCAGATCGGCGCGGGGTTGATGTGTGCGGCGGGGTTGGTGGCGGCGTTCTTGGCTGTGCGGGCGGAGAGGCGGTCGCTGGAGGATGTGGCCAAGCCGTTGACTGCGGCGGGGTGAGGCGCGGTTGTTTGTCTGCGGCGTGGTGGGGGCGGGCGTTTTGCGCAGTTCCCCGCGCCCCTGAGATGCCTGCGGCGGCCCGTTGCTGTCCGGTGGGGGCTTGTGTAGCGCGTGCGGTCGGGTGAGTGGGTCGGTGCCGGGGTGGGGGGTATCCGTCCTCGGTCCGGCGGCTCGGTCGCTTCAACAGTGCCCTGTTCTGGACGCCGGCCGCTGCGGGCGGACACCCCCCACCCCGTCCCCTGCGCGCCGTACGCGGCCAACGGCACGTCGTGGCACAGGTGACTGCACCCACCCAGGGGCGCGGGGAACTGCGCGACCAGCCACGACGGACCCACACTCGCCCGACAACAGGACCCGGCACCTCCCTAGGCGCCCGGCCCAAGCCCAGCGCAGCGGGGGCGCGGGGAACTGCGCGACCAGCCACGACGGACCCACACTCGCCCGACAACAGAACTCGGCACCCCAGTAGGCGCTCAGGCCCCCCGATCCGCCACCACCCACGACGCCAGTGCCACCGCACCGGCCACGCCGAACACCGCCGGCCACGCCCCGACCTTCTTGGCCAGCGGATGGGACCCGGCGAAGGCGGCGACATACGCGGCTGTCAGCGCCCCGGCCGCCGGCCCGCCCGCCCGCTCCCGCCACTGCCGCGCCGCCGCGGCCCCGGCGACGGCCAGCACCGCCCCGCCCAGCTGCCGCTTCTTCGTCCACCGCGCCACGCCGTACCCGCCGACGAGTCCGCCCGCCGCGACCACCGCACTCGGCACCTTCGCCATGTCTGCCTCCTCGGTCGATGTGTGGTCGAGGCTAGCTCCGGACCGGGGCCGTCACCCGAACCTGAGTCGGGGGTTGTCAAGTTTCCTCGCTCCGAGCTATATAAGAAGGCGTAGGGCATCGCACCCCAGAGTCTGTGGAAAGGAGATGGACCGTGATGCTCATGCGTACCGACCCCTTCCGTGAGTTCGACCGGCTCGCGCAGCAGGTGTTCGGCTCCAACGCCCGCCCCAGCGCGATGACGATGGACGCATACCGGTCGGGGGACGACTTCGTCGTCCACTTCGACCTCCCCGGCATCGACCCCGAGACGATCGAGCTGGACGTCGAGCGCAACGTCCTGAACGTCCGTGCCGAGCGCCGCAACCCCGCTCCCGAGGGCGCGGAACTGATCGTCGCCGAACGGCCCACGGGCTCGTTCACCCGTCAGCTCTTCCTCGGCGACACCCTCGACACCGAGCGCATCGACGCCTCGTACGACGCCGGAGTGCTGACCCTTCGGATCCCTGTCGCCGAACAGGCCAAGCCCCGCCGTATCCAGATCACCGGCGGCGGCAGCGGACCCCGGCAGATCAGCGGCTGAACCCCACGCGACAGACGAACGGCGTCCCGCGGGCCGGTACGGGCCGACATGGCAAGTACCAGTGGTCCGTCCGGCCGCGGGGCGCCCGGCGCAACGACCCCCAGGAGAGCTGTACATGAGCGCGAACCGACCCAGCTGGACCGGCCTCGTCGAGGCGGTGCGGGAGGCCGGACAGTACGCGACGCGAGCGGAGGCCGAACACGTCACCCGCGTCGTCCTGTCCGCCCTCGGCGACCATGTCACCGGCGAGGAGCGCGTCGACCTCGCCCGCGCCCTGCCCGAGGAGGCGGCCCGGGTCGTCGCCTCCCGAATCCCCCTCAACAGACCGCTGTCCGCACGGCAGTTCGTGGACGCGGTGGCCGCCCGCATCGAGGGCGCGACCCCGGCGACGGCCCGCTGGGACGTCAGCTCGGTGCTGAGCGTGCTGCCGGCACTGGTGGGCGACGAACTCGTGGACCGCGTCCTCGCCCAACTCCCCTCCGGCTACGCCCTGTTGTTCGGCAAGGCGGAACTGGTCCTGACGGCCTGACGCCCTTCACCCGCTCACCCGGTCCCGCCCTCCCGCGCCGCCGCCCGCAGCCGCAGCTCCGACACATACCCGGAGGAGATGGCAAGGCCGGCCGCGGCGAGGGCGAGACCGAGGGCGGCCGGGGTGACGTACCCGGGGACCTCCTCGGTCCGGTAACTGCCGCCGTCGTTGGTCTCGCAGACGAAGTCGAGGGGCAGGAAGCTCACCGAGTAGTCATTGACGTGGATGGCCCGTTCGTCGACACGGCACGGCAGGATCGGCGACGAACTCGCACCGCCGTCCTCGGCCTCCAGCACCGCACCGCCCACGTACAGCAGCCCCCACGCGTACACGCCGGCCGCCACCGCTCCCGCCAACGCCGCGAACCCGCGCAGAGCGACGGGGAGTTCGACCCGTCCGACCCACCAGTCGGCCGTACGGCCACCGCCGTAGCCGACAAGCGCGCAGGCCGTGCCCACGAGCCCCAGCATGAGCAACGGAACCAAGAAGAACACGCACCGACCCCCGTCCGATCGCCGTCCGAACCCGTCGGGGCGAGCGTATTCGGTGGCAGGTGGGGCGCGGCCCGGCGAGCGTATTCGGGTGGCAGGTGGGGACGTTGGTCGGCGAGCGTAATCAGGTGGCGCGCGGAGCGCGGGTCGGCGAGCCTGACGGAATCGGCCGCGGACACCCATTGGTCGCGGAGATCGCGGACGTTCCGAAGGAGGAGCCAGTGACGTACGTCTTCCTGGAGACGGCACGACTGCGACTGCGGGCGTTCACCGAGGCCGACGCCGGGCATCTCGTCGCGCTGGACGGCGACCCCGAGGTGATGCGGTTCCTCACCGGCGGCGCCCCGACACCCCCCGACACGATCCGCACCCGCACCCTGCCCCGCCTCCTCCACGACCACCCCGGCCTCGGCACCCGCGGCTACTGGGCGGCCGAGGAGAAGTCCACCGGCACCTTCCTCGGCTGGTTCGAGTTCCGCCCCCTCGACGACACCACCCCGGCCGTCGTGGAACTCGGCTATCGCCTCAACAAGGCAGCCTGGGGCCGGGGTTACGCCACCGAGGGCTCCCGAGCCCTCATCGACAAGGGCTTCACCGACCTCGGCGTCGAACGCGTCACCGCCAACACCATGACCGTCAACCACCGCTCCCGCCGAGTGATGGAGAAGTCCGGCCTGACCTACCTCCGCACCTACACCGGCGACTGGCCGGAACCCGCCGAGGGCTCCGAGCACGGCGAGGTGGAGTACGAACTCACGCGCGCGGACTGGCAGCGACGCCGACCTGAGGCCCTCTGAGGTGCCCCGCCCCCTCCTCTACCTCGACGTGGACGGCCCCCTCAACCCCTACGCCGCCAAGCCCGAACGCCGGCCCGAGGGCTACACCACCCACCGGATGAAGCCCCAGGGCTGGGTCGCCCAGCACCCCGGTGTGCCGCCGTCTCGCGTGCGGCCGCTGCGGGTCTGGCTCAACCCGTGGCACGGGCGGGCGCTGTTGGACCTGGCGGATCGGTACGAGCTCGTCTGGGCGACCACCTGGCGCCAGGAGGCCAACACCTACATCGCGCCCGTCCTCGGCCTCCCCGCCCTCCCCGTCGTCGAGTGGCCCGTCCCCGTCGGCAACGGCCCCGACGGCACGTTCTGGAAGACCCGCCATCTCGTCACCCACGCCGCCGGCCGCCCCTTCGCCTGGCTCGACGACGAACTCGGCGCCAGGGACCGCGAGTTCGTCGCAGCGCACCATGACGGCCGGGCTCTGCTGCACTGGGTCGATCCCCGACTGGGTTTGCGGGACGCCGACTTCGAGGCGGTGGCGGGCTTCGCGCGCGGGGTGTGAGAGCTGCGGCGGGGCGGGGTGCGCCCCTGTCGGGATCGCCGGATCACACCTCGTCGAGCAGCGCCGCGAGCCCGTGGTCCAGGACCGGGCCCAGGTTCTCGGTGCCCGGCTCGACGACGTCGTAGGAACGAAGGAGGAAGCGGCGGAGGGTGGCCGTGCCGAAACGGATCACGGCCAGGCCGAGGGGTGAGTGGAACTCGATGACCGTTCTGGCCCGGCCGCAGGGCCGTATTCGTACGTCCCCCTCCCCGGCCGGATTCCCGAGTCCCTCCTCCAGCAGCGACCGCGCGAACATCCATGTCACACCCTCGCCGTCGGCCGACACGTACGCCGGGAAGTCGATGTGCACCGCGAAGGGTTCGGCGGCGCTGTAGCGCAGCCTGGGGCGGATCGGGAGCTCCGGGTGCTCGGAGGTGATCAGTCGGGCGCGGACGGTCTGTTCGAGGGTGGTGAGGCGCATGAGCGGTGATCTCCGTCTGGGGGTGTCGGTTGTGAGTTGGTTGCCGCCGGTTGTGAGTCGGTTGCCCTGTCGAGTCGTGACCGTGCCGATTCATTACGCGGAGGCAGAAGTTCCACGCTGTGATCTGAATCACGGCCGGAACTGAGTGATTGAAAGTTTTGTCATCTACGCTGACAAACCCTTCCGCACCCCGATCGCCGGGAACTGGAGCGTTCCTGCATGACCGACCAACCCGCCAGAGTGCCCGCCCAGGCGTCCCCCTCCGCGACCGCCGCGTACGTGCGGATCTACGAGGAGGAGCAGCCGCGCCTCGTCGCCTACGCCCGCTCGCTCACCCGCAACACCTGGGCGGCCGAGGACCTCGTCGCCGAGGCGCACTTCCGCGTGTGGCGACGGCTGTCCGCCGGGCACGAGATCGACAACGTCCCGGCGTACCTCATGACGACCGTGCGGCACCTCGCCTCCTCCGCCGCGAGCGCCACGCACGCCACGCACGAGACCCCGCGCGATCCGCAGATCCCCGAGCAGGCCTCCGCCGGTCAGGTGGACGACCCGGCCGAACAGGTCTCCGCCACCGACCTGTTGGTACGCGTCCTCGGTGAACTCCCCGAACGCTGGGTGCGGGCCCTGTGGCTCGCCGACGCCGAGGGCCAGCCGCTGGAGTCGGTCGGCCGGCAGATCGGCGCCAAGCAGGGCGCGACGGCCGTACTGCTGCACCGGGCCCGGGAAGGCATGCGCCAGGCGTTCCTGCGCTCACAGACCGAGGCGCCCGAGGATCCCGCGTGTGAGGTCCACTGGGTCCGCATGCCGGCGTACGTCCGCGGCAACGCGACCTCACGCCAGTCCGAACGCCTCCTCGCCCACGTCGATGTCTGCGACGAGTGCCGGGGGCGGCTGGCCGTGCTGATCCGGGCGAACGACCGGCTGCCGGCGATTGTGGGGCCGGCGTTGCTGGTTCTCGCGGTGGCGGGCAGTGGTGGGGGTGCGGGGAAGGTCCTGGCGTCGCTTGTGGGGGGTTCCGCGGGTGTCGGGGGGTCTGCGGGCACCGTGGCCTCCGGCGGTTCCGCGGGTGCCTTCTCTTCCGGCGGCCACGGGATTCTTCGTACGGCCCGTGCGGCGGGCCCGAAGACGAAGGTCGCCCTCGCCTCCGGTACGGCGGCGGCCGCGGCCATCGCGGTCGTCCTGTCCCTCGGGGTCAACGAGTCCCCGGCGACGGTGACTTCGCCGGGACGGGTGCCGGTGGCTCAGGGACCGGTGGTGAACCCGTCGGCCGGGGTCGCGAGGGAGACGCCGGGCGGTGACCAGCCGGTGGACCGGAAGCGTGGCGGGGGCGGGGCTGGGAGTGACGCGGCGGGGACGGTCGTAGCGGAGGATGCCGGGGGAGTCCAGCTGGTCGCGGCCGGTGGAGAGCCCGCAACTCCGGCACCTCGCGAGCGGTCCGCCCCGGACGCACCGACGGACTCGACCCCGGGACCGGACCCGACACCGAGCCCCAGTCCTGCGGAGCCGGAGCCGCCCGTGGAGTCGACGCCGCCTGTGGAGCTGGCGCCGCCCGTGGAGTCGACGCCCCCTGCGGAGCCGACGCCCCCCGCGCAGCCGGATCAGCCTGCCCAGCCGGAGCCGGAGCCGGAGCCGGAGCCGGAGCCGGAGCCGTCGCAGCCGCCGAAGGAGCAGCAGCCCGCGCCCGAGGATCCGCAGCCAGAGGACCCGCAGCCAGAGGACCCCCAGCCAGAGTCGCCGAAGCCCGGTGCCCCCGGCGACGAGACACCCGTACCGGAGCCGAGCACCCCAACTCCCGTGGATCCGGGCCCGGTCGAGGAGAGCCCCCAGCCGCCGACGTACTCGGCACCTCCGACCACCCCGGAACCGGAGCCCTCGGAGCCACCGGAGTCACCGGAACCGTCGGAGCCCTCGGAGCCCCCGGCCGATCCGAGCACTCCGCCGCCGCCGACCCCTCCCACCGACCCGGAAGCCCCGCCCACCGACCACCACTGCGGGACGCCCACGCCTCCCTCGTCCCCGTAACTCCCTCCCGAGGCCTCAGCTCTGGTACGGCTGCTGCGGGGCCTGTCCGCCGTACACCTGACCGCCCTGCCCGCCACCGGAGGCGGCCTGCGCCTGCAACTGCTCCGCCTCCTCCGCGCTCACCTTGTTCTCCGCACCGCAGAAGGTGCACTGCGTGGCGTACTTGGTGGAGATCGGGAACAGCGGCACGAAGAACAGCGTGAACTTCGTGACCCGCTTGCGCAGGGTGTGCGCGGCGGGGTTCCCGCACCGCCCGCACACCAGGGTGAGTATCGCGAGCTGGTACAGGTAACTCTTGGTGCCAAAGAGGATGAGCATGGTGTCGTCGCCTTCCGGGATGGGTGCCTGAGAGGCAGTATCCCCGCAGCGGGCGCCGGACCCGCTTCAGCCCTCCAGCCGGCTCAGCGCCTCCATGGCCTCGCGTTCGAGGCGTGCGAGGTCGTGAAGGGCATCGCCGGCCTGCACGAGGCACTGCTCATCACCCGACGCACCCGCCCTGCCGATCAGCGCGGCGACCTCCGTCCACAGGGCGGCGGCCTCGCCGTACAGCCGGTGTCCGGTGCGCAGATGACCGCTGTCGAGGAACTGCCCGCTCTCGGCGAGGAAGTCCCGGTAGAGATTGCGGAACAGCGCACCCCCGGTCCCGGCCTTCTCCATCAGCAGGGCGGCCTGCGGCAGATCCCGCCCGGGGTCCGCACTCCGCCGAAGCCAGTTCCGTACGGCCTTGCCGGCTTTGTCGATGCCGCGGTGCCCCAGGTTGGCGATGGGCGGGTTGAGGAAGGCGTGGGCGCAGGCGGTGATGGCGGGGACGATGCTCTTCTCGGGAGCGGGCAGGTCGGGGGCCGCGGTGAGGGTGAAGGACCGATGCCTGGCGGCCATGGGCCCCCGCGCGGCCCGAGCCTCGGCAAGACTCCCCAGACTGGTCGTCACGGCACCGCCCTGCTGCTCGGTGTCGACGAGCTGGGCGACCTGGTCGTCATAGCCGTACAGGGCGACGACATGCCCCCCGAAGTGCACCTTCGCGGTGAAGTACTCCAGGTGAAAACTGTCGAGCTGAAGCCCGACGGGCCGCCCGCCCCCAATGGCGTCCACGACATCCGCCCACCCTTTGCGCGGCGAGGCGGTCTCCCGCACCGACAGCTCAAGCCCGAGCCCGTCGGCCAGATTCCGGCTGAGCTCGAACGGCTTCACCCGCCCCCCGAGAAAGGGAAACCCCATGCTCTTGCTGTCCCAGTAGACGAAGGCCAGCCCCCGACCGAGCCCGAACAGCATGGACTCGGAGAGATCGATTTCTTGGTGCCGGAGCAGCACACCGAGGGTGGTGGTCTCGCAGTGCTGCATGCCGCGGGGCGCGGTGCCGTGGACGGTGGGCATGCGTGGTCTCCTGGAGGGTGCTGATCAGCTGTCGTCGTTGGTCCCCGGCGGGCGGCCGTGGTCGTCGTCTTCGCGTGCGGTGGTCGTCTTCGCGTGCTGTGGATGTCAGAGTTTCGGCACCACGGGAAAGGGCAGCTTGTCCGCCCAACCGGCGAGGGCCGAGGCCGCGGTCTCACGGGCCTCGCCACCTGCGGAGGTCTCCGTGAGGAGCGTCCGCTCGGCGTTGGGAAGGGCGAGCTCGCGGTAGAACTGAAGGTCCTCGAAGCCGTTGACGGCGACGTCATGGCTGGTGGCGGCATACACGAGACGAGGGACGCGCGCCCAGTAGCAGGCGGTCAGGCACATGGGGCACGGCTCGCTGCTGGAGTACAGCACGGCGTCTTCCATCAGGTGCCGCCCGAGCTTCGCCCCGGCGGCGCGCAGGGCCATGACCTCGGCGTGTGCGGTGGGGTCGCGCAGCTCTACGACCGAACTCGTGCCGGTCGCCACGACCTCGCCGTCGATGACGACGATCGCGCCGAAGGGGGTCTTGCCCTCGTCCTCGAGGGCGTGGCGGGACAGCTCGATGGCCTGGGTGAGGAAGTCGTGGTCCTGCGGGGTCTCGGGGGCGTAGGGCACCTTGTCTCCAAGTGTTCCGTCGAGCCGGTTGCGGGTGCACTTACATGTAGATGGAAGGGTCGGCGTCGCCGAACGGACCGTCGAAATCCATGTCGTAGCCGGTGAGAGGCGTGGTCGCGCCAGCGGTGGTGACGGTGCGCAACGCCAGTTCGGCTCTGTGGGGGTCGGTCCAGTCCCCGTTTTTCAACAGTTCGACCATATCCGGGATGTCCGCACCGGACTGGTTGCCGCGAAGTATGAGCCGGTGGACGCGCGGCGCGGCGGACGAGTCGGCCGGGCAGAGCAGGACTCCGGTGGCGGACAGCCGCTCGTGCCACTCGGCGAAGGCCCGGTCGACGGCAGGCGGTCGGGAGACCGTCGCGGGGGTCAGGGGAAGGTTGTGCAGGATGACCCGGGTGATGGCGAGTTGGTTCCCGCGACGCAGCTGGGCGGCCATGAGGACATGGTCGACTTCGTTGCGGAAGGCCGTGAACTCGGGCTGGAGCCAGACCTGATGGCACTGCACTACCACGACGGCGGTCACGTCCGGAGCTTCGAGCCCGGCGAGCCGTTCGCGCCAGGCAGCCACGTCTATGACGGGGTCGGTCACGATCCCTCCCGGGTGTGGGCGCCGACCAGCCGCAGGACGGTCAGGCCGGTGACGACGGCCTCGACGGGGTCGCTCTCCGTGGCGGCCCCCGGCAGGACCCGGGCGGCGAGGCGGGCGGTCGCCTGCAGGGCAGGAGCGGGGAGTACGGCGAGGAAGTCGCGTAGTTCGGTGTCGCTGTCGGTGGGAGCGAGCGGGGCCAGGCGGCAGGCGATGGCGAGCACCATCGCGGCCGGTCGCTGCTGGGGCTCGACCAGCGGGACGGGCAGCCGGTAGGTGCGACCGCCTCGGGCGTCCCGTATCTCCGCGGCGGCCGAACCGGGAGGGTCGGCGCGGCAGACGAGACTCAGGAGAGCCTCGCGGGCCTGAGCCGCGGTGGTGAAGTAGCGGTGAGTGGCGAAAGTCCGCAGGTAGGCACCCAACAACTGCTGGTCGGGCGTGAATTCGGGTCGTATCAGTTCCGGCGGATGGGCCAGCCGCGCGCCGCGCAGGGTGGCGAGCGCGGTCACGGAAGCGAGGGCCCAGAAGTGGTCGTAGGCCTCCACCGAACCGAAGACGCGCCGGGACGCATCGGCCTCGGGGGTGGCCAGACGGCCGTGATCGCCGTACAGGGACTGACGCAACTGGCTGAGGACGGACGCCCCGTCCCAGTAGTTCCCCATGAACTTGGTCCCGGTGAGGATCTCGTACGTCCCGTACAGCGCACTGGCCTGATGGGCCCCGTGGAACTCGGTGAAGTCGCCGGTCCACAGGAGCACTTGCAGCGGGCCGGTGAGAATGGAACCGAGTTCGTCGGGGTGGGCGGCGGACTTGGGGTCCGGATCGACGCAGCGCAGGATCTTCAGCCGTGCGTCCGTGGTGAGGGCGGCCAGCTCACGGGCGGCCCGGCTGGAGGCGACGCCACGTACCGACATCAGCAGGGCGGTGTTGGCGAGCCATGCCAGGTAGCGGCTGAGGGCGCCGAGTGGTGGCGCGGGGTCGGGCAGACGCCTGCAGTGTCCGATCACCGAGTCGATGAGCGCGTGGGCGCAGGAGACGACCTGGATCGGATCGGCGCCGCCGGCGAGCGTGGCCCGCACGAGGCGGTGCAGTACGTCCAGGTGCACGGTGATGGCGTCGTCGACGGCCTCGACCGGCACATCCGTCTCCACCAACTGGTCGACGAGATGGCGGACGGCGGTCGGATCGTTGCCGGTCGCGGCCTGGCTCACGGTGCCCAGATAAGAGTTGACGATGGGATCGTGATCGAGACCGGGGGAGGGCGGGCCGAGACGGCTGCCGCCCCTTTGCCGGGCCAGTGCGTCGGCGAGCGTACGGCGCAACAGCTGATTGCGGCCCCCGATGCTGGCCAGGCCGAAGAGGCGCACGAAGGAGAAGACGCCGTAGATGTTCGCCAGCAGGAACAACAGGGCGCCGTAGGTGGCACTGGTGGCGTTGTCGCCGAGCAGCCCGCAGCCGGTGGACAGTGCCGCGAACCATCCGATGAGCACCCACTCCCGGAACGCGATGTGCCCGTCGATCGCCCGTAACGACGGCCATGAGCTGGCGGCGGAGAAGGTCAACGCGAAGATGACCGCCTCACCGGTGAGCAGCGTCGCGAAGAAGGCGATGCTGAACTGGGTGGCGTCGACGACGTCGTCGTGGCTACGGGGATGGGCAAGGGCCAGGAACGCGAGGCCTACGGCACACAGGAACAGCCAGACCTGTCTCCATACCTGCACTGTCGCTCCGTGTCCCGTGAGCCTCGCCGGTGTCGCTCAACTCTGCCAAGGATGAAGGAAGTTGCCAACAGGTGATCAGGTCGGTTCGGAGAGTGAGTGTCCGGTAGCCGAGGTGCACAACACGCGCCGGGAGCGATGGCTGAGTCGACCTGTAAGGGGTAGCCGAACCTGGGAAGGAAAGTCGCCCAGACCAAGGGAGAGACCACCATGCCGCGCATGATCGAACGCATCAAGGAGTTCGCCAGGAGCCCGCAGGGCCGCCGCGCCACCGAACAGGCACGACGAGCCGCGTCAGATCCGCGACGCCGGGCGCAGGCGAAGCAGCTGCTGGGGAAGCTTCGGGGGCGTCACTGATCGCGTGGGCCGCACGGGCCGGCTTCGTCCGGGGTCTTGTGACGTGCCCTCTCTGACCGGGCAGGGTACGAACGACGTGCCCACTACTCAGAGGCAACGCCATCGTCAGGAGTCACGGCGACGATCGCCACAGTGGGGGGCGGTGGTGCCGGTGTATACACATACGCCACTGCCAGCCCAGGCACTCCTTCGCGGGGTTCGATCCTCGTCTTACGGACTTCGACGCCGTCCTGGTGAGGAGCACTGAGCAGGACTCCGAGCCTGGGCACCTGTTCCAGTTCCTGCCGGAGCGTCTCCAGCGCCTCCTGGGCTCCCAGAGCCTTCGCCCGAGCGGCCGCTCGCACGGTCACGTCCGCGATCACACCGCTCACCGGTCCGGTGCCTCCTGTTTCAGCCGCGCCGCAAGGTCGATGCCCTCTTGTACGGCGATGTCGAACTCTGGATCCTGATAAAGGCGGATCCTGCCCCGGTAGTCGACGATCACCGCTGCGACAGCGTTGAGGTCGGTCTCCGACGAAGCCTCCAGCGCGCGCTGGAGATCTGCCTCGAAGGACTCTCGGTCGCCGGGGAAGCCGTGGCCCGCCCGAAGAGCGGCTCGGATGTCACCGATGGTCTTCAACGGCAGCGCCGCAGGTCCGGGCGTCTCGGCGTGCTGTGCGCTCACGATCGTCTGCTCCTTGTCGTCCGCTGTCCTAAGGGGAGTGTCCTACAGCGGAATGAGAGCCGCTCAGGGAACCCTTTGTCGGTACATCAAACGTCAGTGCCCACGACACCACCCGTGAAGGCGCGCCATGCCTCGCCCCCAAGCGTGATCACGGGACCTGCCTCCAGTTTCGAGTCGCGCACGAGCATTTTGTCGCCGGTCGGGGCGCACTGGACGCACTCACCTCCTGCGCCGTTGCTGTACGAGGAGCTGAACCACGCCGGATGGCGGCCGGCATCGACTCTTGCAGTGTTCACCTTGCGTAATCCTTCAACACCGTTTTGATCAAATGGGTGGAGCGTTGAGGACTCAAGGCTGCGGCTCGAAGGCCGTCGAAGGCCCTGGTGTACTCACGAACATGATGCTCGCCTTCCAGGTACACGGCGTCGGTGATGCCGTCGCGGTACACCAGATCCTGGTCCTCCGGGTCAGGAAAGCCGAGCATGGTGAAGGTGCCGGTGGCCGGGTAGGTGCCTGAGTCGAAGGGGAGCACCTGCAGGGTCACGCACGGCAACTCGGCCGATTCCAGGACGCGTTCCAACTGCTCACGCATCAGCGCCCGATCCCCGATGACGTTGCGCAGAGAACCCTCGTTGAGGATGAACCAGGCTTCGGGCGGGTCGGTTCGAGTCAGCATGGCCTGGCGCTCCATGCGGACCCGCACGGCCTTGTCGATGTCCGCGGCCGACATGTGGGCCCCTGTCCTGTGCAGCTCACTGGTGTACGCCTCGGTCTGCATGAGGCCAGGGATCAGTTCGCACTGATACTGGCGGAATGTGGAGGCTTCCTGCTCCAGGCCGATGTAGATGTTGAACCACTCGGGGACACCGGAGCCGTGCACCTGCCACCAACCACGCGTCTTGGCCTCCCGCGCCAATGACTTCAGGAACTCCCGCAGCTCGTCGGTGGTGCCGTAGAAGCGGCACAGAGCATCGATGTCCGACGGTTGAACCCGGCCGTTGCCCGTCTCCATGCGGTTGACCTTGGAGCCGCTCCAGTCCAGGGACTCGCCGACCTGCGCGCAGGTGAGCGCGCTCTTCTCGCGGAGCTTCTTCAGCTCGATCGAGAGCCGGCGACGGCGTGCCGTGGGCGATCCGGCCATCTCAACCACCTTTCGGATATCGGGCGTTCAGTCTCGCGCCAAGGTCTCTGCCTGCCAATCACTCGGAAGTGGGAATCCTTTCCTGCACATTGCACAACGGGATGAGCGCACGCCAGTCTGGTCCAGTGCGACTCAACGTGAGGGCGCGTGACACTCCGCGACATTCGTGCGGCGTGTGCGAGGAGAGGGGTCTTTCTGGTCCAGGAAACGTGCATGTGCCGGAAACCGTGGGACCTGGCCTTCACGGCCGCACCGGAGGAAGTGGGCGCCCTGCGCCGGATCATGCGGCTCCACCTGGGCATCTGGGGCTTGCAGGACATCTCCGACGAGGCTCAGCTGTGTGTCTCCGAGTTGGTGTCCAACGTCATCACCCACGTGGGCGTCGGCACTCCGGCCACGCTCATGGTCTCCATGAACGGCGCGAACCTGCGCATCGAAGTGCGCGACCCCGACACGCGGGCCTTGCCCACTCTCGTGGATGCCGCCACCGACGCCGTGGCCGGCCGAGGCGTGGCCCTTGTCGATGCCATTGCAGACCGCTGGGGGGTGCAACTTGGTGCCGATCACAAAGTGACGTGGTGCGAACTCTCCACGAGACTCACCTCGCCGATCGGTCATGTGGCGGTACCTGGCGTCGCGCGGGCCGAGGCACTGCTGGGCATTTACACGGAGGCGGAGCAGTCCAGCGCGTCGGAACCGAGCCGTCTCGGCGTGGCTCTGGCCGAGGAAGCCGTCATCAACGTCATCACGGACGTCTTGCACTGGCTCCGGGCGCACGGCTGTGATCCCGAGGACGTTCTGGACCAGGCTCAGACGCACTATGAGGCGCAGATCAATGCACGTCCGTGACGTGTGATGTGTCCCGCAAGGTCTGGGAGGAGACCTACGTCAAGAACCGAGCCTTGGGAGGCGTTGCCGGGCTGAAGGTAGGGCAAGCCAGGTCGGACGTGGATCGTTGGGGACCGCCGACTGGCCTCCAAGAATCTTAGAAACAATCAACTTTTGTTGATCGGAGGCCAGTTCAAAACTCCTTTGATACGATCGCGCTCCCACTTGATCCATCAAGGAGATGCGGTGGCAGAGGTGATCAGTAGCGCCCAGGAGTTCGGCATTTGGCTTGAGCGACAGCTACGCAAACAGGGCATGACCCAGACTGCTTTGGCAGACATGCTCAACGTGACGCCGGCCGCCGTCTCCGCATGGGTGACCGGGCGGGCCGAACCTCGTGAGGACAGGAAGCGAGCGATAGCCACTGCTCTGGGAACGGATGAGGCCACGGTGTACACCCGCAAGGCCGACGCTGTGACGCGACGCCCGGTCCAGTGGATGCCCCGCCCGGCGCACGCAGACGGGGGTAGGGAGTTCGGCAACGCGGCGGCCTTCGCATTCGAGGCCGACGTCGCTGTGTTGGCGCGGGAGGCAACGCAGAACAGCCTGGACGAGCAGCATGATCCGCATCGGCCGGTACGCGTGCGCTACACGCTCAACGAACTTTCGGGCGAGCATCTCAGGTCTTTTCAGGACGCGTTGCGCTGGAGCGAGATCGAGCCGCACTTGCAAGCTGCGGCCACGCAGAAGCACAAGGTCGGCCGAGTCATAGCCGAGGGTCTGCGCGACATGCACGAGTCCGACACCTTGTTGCTGCTTCGAGTGGACGACTACAACTGCACGGGGCTGACCGGACCTGACTACGGCGACGACAGCAAGTTCGCCGCCGTGCTCAGGGACCAACTCAACAGCCACAAAGGCAGCGGGGTGGCTGGCGGCTCGTACGGATTGGGGAAGATCACTCTCTGGGCGACGAGCCGTCTCGGGCTTGTACTGGTCAATAGCACTTTGTCGCACGCGCATGAGGGACGCCATGAACGGCGTTTCTTTGGGCGTCTCGAACTGCCCTGGCATCAGAACAACGGACAGGCGTATGCCGGACTCGTCAGTCTCGGCGAGGCGGACACGGAACCCGCGCGCGAGGGGGTGGCCCGTTCCTGGTGGGCGGATGAGGAAACTGCCAAGTCCCTGCATCTGGAACGCGAGAACCCGGACCCGGGCACATCGTTCCTCATCGTCGGTGCTCACGATGCTGCAGGCGATGCCGAGAGCTTGCAGGAGATGCACGAAAAGTTGGTTCGGGCATTGGCCGACAACTTTTGGGCCGCCATGACGTCCGGTCGGGACGGCCGTCCTGTGCTGGAAGCCTCCGTGACCACCTTGCGCAACGGCCAAGTGGTGATCCCCGCGGAGAAGGTCGACCCCTCTCGCTACCAGCCCGCTCGGACGCGCGCGCTTAAGGCTTTTCTCGACGGAGAGACCGTCGAACAGCGCACTGACACCGCTCAGGTGGCCATGGCGCACGTCTCGTTGTGGGTGCCACCGCGCAAGGATGCGGGAGTCCGCCCCGGATCCAGCATCGAGCACAAAGCGGTTCTCCTGGTCACTGCGGCGGACGACGAGGACCAGGAGCCCAATCGCCTCGTGTGCATGAGAGGCAATCGCATGACGGTCATGACTCGTCGGGTCACGGACCTCCCCCTGAGCACTGATGCCTTCCAAGCAGTGCTGTTGGCGGGCAAGGCGACCGGAACCACGGGGGACGACGTCGAGCTGGCGGAAATGTTTCTGCGTGCTTCGGAACCTCCGGAACACAACGACTGGACCAAGACGGAAGACCTCGTGACAACGTACGCCCGCGGAGCTCGCGCAAGAATCGACGAGTTCCGTAAGAGCATGACCGCGGCGGTGCGGAGTCTTGTGGGCCGGCGTGAGGCACGCAAGGAGGGCGGCCCGGCCGTCCTTCGAGAACTGCTTCGCATCGACGCGTTTTCGACTGAAGCGCGTCGACCTGAGCGGCATCCCGTGGTCCGCCATGTCGAGGGTGAGGTTGACGCGCGCGGGGCCTGGAACGTCAGGGTCGAGGTCAAACTGCCCAGGCGGGAAGACCCCTGGCTACTCGTGCCGGTGGCCAAGTTCGATGTCCGGTCCGGAGGCAAGCCGTCGGTTGAGTGGGCAAAGCTCATCGCCGGTGAAAACTGTCGAGTGGAGGATGACACGCTGCACTTCGAGCCGGGTGTGGCCATCGCATCCTTCAGCGGAGTCACCGATGCATCCAGCCACCCGGTGGCGGCCCGCCATGCGCGCCTCATCGTCGATCTGCAGAAGGGGAAGGGCGTATCGGCATGAACATCGTGTTCCCTTACAGCACTCTGGGCGGCGAGATCGCATTCGAGGTCACCAAGGCCAAGCTCGACGGCCGGGCCTTGCCTCTCAGCATGATCTCTCGTGAGCAGCGTGTTGTGGCGCTGCATGAGGCCGAACGCTCTCAGTGGGACGAAGCTCGGCTGGATTTGAGAGCCGTGTTGCCTTCGAAGGAGTTGGCGTCCGGGCTCTGGAGTGATGTCGTATGTGTCGCCATCCTGACCGAGGCGGCCACCAACACCCGCACAGTCGCGAAGCTCTCGCCTGTCGACGACGGCAACTGGTCCGGCAGTTTGAGGTTCGCGCGAGATGAGTACCACTCACGCGCCTTCCTCACGATCAACGTGGTGGCCACCGTCGACGGAGAGTCGGGAAGGCTCATTGGCACCGCCGAAGAGACCTGGTCCGTCGAGCTCAACGAACGTACTCCGACGCGGCAGCAAGAGTTGAACATCCAGGAGGTTGACTTCCGGGACGGGCCGTATGAGTGGCTTCGACCGTTCAAAGAGGCACCGTGGCTGGTGGAAACCACGGGAGACATGCCCACCGTGCACCTCAATACCGGGTTCGAAGGCCTTGCCGAATTCCTCAACGGACGTGGTGGGCCCACGGAGAAAGCTGTGCGCGGGGTGCTGGCCGCGCAGATCGCTTCGGAGGCGTGGACGGCGATGTTTCACGCTGCCGTGGGTGATGTTGAGTTGGACGACGATGTACCGCAATGGCCCGCGGGTTGGAAAGACGGGGTGCTGCGCTCGATGCTGCCAGACGTTCTCCCCGAGCTCTCGCCGGCGGATGCTCTCTTGGAGATCCATCTGCGCCGAACCGAGGGAGGCTGGCAGGATCTCCAGCCGCGAATTCAGTACGCGGCGGCCCGTCGTGCGAAGGTCAGCAGAAACCTGGGCAACGGGCTGCGTACTCTGAATCAGAGTGGGGAGTGAGGAGCGGCGATGAAATATTCATCCGCGGATCTGCCTGAGTACTTTTCTTTGGTGCCGGACATTGTGGCTGCCAAGTACTTGACACACAGTGTGCTCTCCGGCAGCGAAGCGCCGCCGAAGGTCGCCCTGCTCCGGTTGGCACAGGGCATAGCCCCGCCTGCTGCACGGTGGAGAGTCGCCCCGGTCCGACAACTGCTCGACGAAGCGCGTCGTAGGCACGAAAATGACAGGGCTGCCGCTGACGGGTGGTTGGCCCCGCGATTGCACGCGACCATGAGGATGACCAGACGGGAAGCGGCGAACAGCGGTCTATGGAACTTCCTCGCACTCGTAGTTGCTCCGGATTATGTGCTTTGGCGTCACAAGGGAGTCACCAAGGAGGGGGTGCGTGCAACGGCGGACCGTTTCGTCGGCGTGCACTACAAGCAGACGTTCGCGCGTTTGTGGTGGGCCGCCGAGATGTTTCGGGATGGCGACGACTACGGTCCAGCGGTATCTGCCTGTGGTGTACAGGACGTACTGAACACTGTATTGCGCTTCGAAGTCATCGATCATCGTCCGACAGCTCGAGCGATAGTTCGCCTTCTGGAATGTGGAGTTGTACGGACCGGACGCGACGTGAACGGCCTGGGTACAGCAATCAACGCTGCTGGAAGCACACTGGTGTATGACGTCCTGGCTCCGGACGATGGCGGGGACGCAGAGGCTCGGCGCTACTGGATCGGCGAAGCCGAGAATGCTCGGCCCATGCCTGTCGATGCCCTGCCGGACGGTCCCGATGACGGACGCATCCCGCAGCATTCGGTGGACGAACTTGCAAAACGCTTCGAAAAGCTCTTTGCCGAAGCTCCGGTACGTGGGAAGGAGCCGGTCTCGGAGGTGCCGCCACCGAGGAGTGGCGTCAGCCTTGACAAGCTCTACTCACCCGGTTAGATGTCGATGGATGGCCCTGGCGAGAGCTCGACCCAGGCCGATCGGAACAGCGTTGCCGATCTGACGTGCGATCTGTACCTTGCTGCCAAACCACTTGAAGTCGAGGGGAAAACCCTGGATCAGGGCGGCTTCGTAGTGAGTGATGGGACGGTTTTCTTTCGGGTGGAGATATCGCCCTTTCTCGGGCTTGTAGAACTCCGTACGGATTGTCACGGACGGCCGATCCTCGCGCAGGCGCCCCATGACGTCGCCCGAACCAGTACTGTGGTTGTCCCAACTTTCCGTAGACAGGTAAGTTTCGATGCCGTTGATGGTGGCTGACTTACCAGTCAGGTCGTGACGATTCCCGCCCGGAGGGATAGCGCGGTATCTGGCCAGCGACAAAGATGTGGGGTTTCGGCCAATATGGAGTTCTGTGGTCTTGTACGGGCCCGGCAGGGCGACGCCCAACGGCTTGTTCGTGCGAGCGGGTAGATCTGTTTTGGGCGCCTTCTTGGGTGTGCGCGAGAACACCGCTTCCCCGACAGAAAGCCATGGACGAAGTTGCTCATGCTCGTCGACTTCGTCCAGGCTCGGTTGGAGCGCATCGGCGTCACGGGAGTGTGTGGGGAGAGGATGTTCCAGTGGGGCGCCGACGTCGTTACGTGTCGCGATCACAATGGCTCGGCGGCGTGCTTGTGGCACACCATAGTCAGCTGCATTGAGGATCTTCCAACGTAGCGTGTAATCGGCCAGTGGCTCGCCTGCTGCCGTAGCCTCCTTGAGGCTTTCGAATTCCTGAGATTTCAGGAAGCGGTCCACATTTTCCAGTACGAAGATTTTGGGTCTGATCGACGCGACTACGCGAACGTATTCAATCCAAAGACGATTACGCGGGTCGTCGGCCTTGGGCTTTTCGGGGTTGTTCCGATGCAAAGCGGAGAAACCTTGGCACGGCGGGCCACCCATGACGACGTCCGCTTCGTCCCTGTATGGGGCAGGGTTCCATGTGGCGATGTCAACGTTGGCAACGTGAGATTGTCCGAAGTTGGCCGCGTACGTAGCGGCTGCCGCCTCGTCGTACTCGACAGCCGCGATGGACTCGAACGGCGAAGACCCGGGGCCGTACGGTTCGTACGCGCGGAAGCCGGCGGAGAAGCCGCCTGCGCCCGAGAACAGGTCGACCACCTTGATCGAAGGGACGCCCGATGGCGTACCGGTGGGTGATTCGGATGAGGCGGTGGTCATGGTGGTGCAGTCTAATAGCGATCACCCAGGTGTGCGGCCAGTCTCTTGTGGCGATGCCTTGTGGGTGCATCGAACTGGGTCTTTACGAAGCCGTGCGAGGCGACTGCCGTAGGGCCCTGGCGACTTCGCGTCCGAGGGCTGCGGCGATCGGGGGCGGTGTCGCTTGGCTGATCTGCCGGTAGGCGGATGTCTTCCGACCCAAGATTTTCCAGTCTGGGGAGAAGCCCTGGAGGAGCGCAACTTGCTCCACTGTGAGCTTGGGGAGCCCGAAGCGAGGCTCCACGTCTCGATTCAACCGAAAGTCGGGTCCCGGAACCCTGTCCCCGATGCTGCCGCCGTAGACGCCCCAGCGTGCCCAGATCGCCTTCGCGCGGCTTGCTCCGAGGTCTGCTCCACCGCGTCCCGTTGCCCCGCCCATGATCAAGGGAGCAGGCTCCGAGGCGTGGGCGGCCCATTCTGCGGCTTCCGGCCAGCCCCCGGAGGACATTGAATCAAAGAGGGTCTGACCAAGGGTGGGGCATGGGCCGGGGCTCGGCTCGGGCCAGCCAAAGCAGGAGAGATCTTCGGCATGCATCGCAATCATGAAGCCGTGCGCACGACGCTGAGGTACGCCGAAGTCCGTGGCAGACAGTACCGCTGAGGTCATCTGGTAGCCCAGGTCCGCAGCGGCGTCCTGCACCTTCTGACGCTCGGCGTCGAATTTTGCGGCTCTGAGGAAAGTCGGAATGGTTTCCAGCAGGAGAACCCGCGGCCTGACGAAGGACGCCATGTCCAGGACGGCCTGCAAGGTGTCCCGCTTGTCCTCCGTAGCCAGTTGCTTGCCCGCCACGGTGTAGGGGGAGCGCGGTAGCCCGCAACTCAGGATGTCGGCGTGGTCCAACGGCGCGTGGTCCAACGGATCGATGCGTTTGAGATCGCCGTGGATCGTGTACCAGTGGGGCCTGTTGTGCGACAGAGTCTCACAACTGTCCTGATCAATGTCGACAGTTGCGGTCACGTCGAACCCTGCTTGCTCCAGGCCCATGGCCTGTCCCCCGACGCCTGCGCACAGTTCGATTGCGGTGAATCGCTGCTCCGACAAGTGCGGCTCCCCCTCCCCACTGCGCGGGCCGCCCCGCGCAGGTTCCAGGGTACGGGGATCGAGGGCGGCAGACGTTGTGCCGATCAAACCTCAGCCCAGCGCGTACCACCATGGCGAAAGATTCAAGGCAAGGACATGTTCATTCCTCGTCCATGTTGATGATCGCTGCGTCCGATGAATCGATGGTGGTGAAGGTGACAACCCTGCCGTCTTTGCTTCGCGCAGAAGCCGGCGCTACGAATGAGAAGGCAATGACGACTTTGCCCGTATCGATCCTGCCCGTTGCTTCTACTTCTGCCTTGTGCTGTGGTTCCACGATTGGGTACAGAACGACGACCCCGCGGTTGGCGCGGACGTACTGCTCGGTGGTCGGATCACCACTGGAAGGCAGTGCCCCTGCGATGCGCAAAGCAACGCCGACATGCTTCGGGTCCCTGATCGCGCCGAAGAGAGGGCCGCGGCGACGGGTGCGGTTGAACCACGAGAATGGCCGATCTCCAGTGCCCAGTATGACCTTCTTGTTGCCCGTTGCGTGCTGAGGGGCGAGGATCACCCAGTCCTCGACCTTGGCGGATGCCGTGATCTCCTTCAGATAAGCGAGATGTGGTGCGAACTGCGCTTCCACTCCCCACTTGAGGGAACAGAGCAGAGAGAGCAGATCGGCGGAAGAGATCACCCCTGTCAGTGCGCTGAACCGATGGGTCGCCGATTCGAAGCTGTAGGAGTACTCGGTCGGAGCGGTTGACAGCGACTCCAACACAGGAGTCCACAGGGAAGTGTTGTGACGAAGCGCCGGAGCGGACGAGGGGTAGGCGGTCGGCTCTTCCCACTGCCCGGGGGAACGCTTTTCGACCAACTGTGCGTTGAACATCTTCTTGGGACTTGTCGGTTTCAACCACGACAAGTGCTGAGACACCAATGGAGGGATCTGCGCAGGTGTCACCTGCGGGCGTCCGTCGATCGTTTCCGCGTATTGTTGAAGCTCATTGCGAAAGGTCTCCTCGTCGCGACAGATCGCCTCGAATGCCTCGTACAGGTCGATGTCCTTTGTGCCCATCGTCTCTTCTCGCCCGAGATACAACCGGACGAGGTCTCGATACCCCTTGCGGAACCCGAACCAGCGCCCCATCTGCATCAAGGTGGAAGCGTTGTTCGTGCGACGGCGATAGTAAGTGACTGTGAGGCCCTCGACGGTAAACCCTCGGGCTAGCTTCTGTCCGCCGATAAGAATTTTCCAGATCGAACGTTTGTCGAAGTCGGCCTCGCCTGTTTCGATGTCCTTGTCGCCATTGACGACGATGATCGGCTGGTCGTCGCCACCGATGCGAATCGCTGCAGCGCCGATGTGGCGTGCCAACTCATCGTAGGAGCTGGGAACAGCTTGCCCTTCTCCCCTGACATGGGAGACGGGGGCGAGGTCGGTTTCGAAGAGTTCCCGCAGGCGCTCGTGACCGCTGGCGCTAGTATACCCAGAATTCCACCACAACTGTGTGACACGGCCGAGAAGCTCACGGTGATGCGCGGTACTGACCGACTCGTGGATCAACATCGTGTGGTGTTGAAAAAAACGATCCCCGAGGCCATTTTCTTCTCGGTAAAGCTTCATCGCAGCGGTGAGAACAAACATGTCCAGGGCCTGCTGGAGAGCTGAATCGTCATCCTCGTCGTCCAGGACGATGTCTCGAACGTGAGCCTTCTCGTTAGAGTTTGCGAACGTGCGCTCCTCCTGTGGGACAACGGAATCCAGGTCGTGGAAGTCCTGGACACCCATGTACCCCTCTGGACGAGGTAGCGAGACGATGAAGTCCTTGGGGAAGATGTCCTCGGCGTCACTCGGGTCGATAAAAACATTGGCGAATGGAGTAGCCGTGTATCCGACATACTGAGCGCGAGGAAGCATCTCCAGTAGTTCCGAGATTTTCCCATTAATTGCCGTGCGCTCTGCATCAGGCTTGTTGAGGTTCGAGGTATTTACGGAAGCCTCGTCGGATTCGTCGTCGATGATCAGGACTGGAATCTCGGAAAGCGGCGTCTTGATTTTATTGAGATCCTTGACCAGCCTGGTGAGGACAGTCTTGTTCTTCTTGACGACCATCAAACGAGCCGACGCCCGGTGCAAATTCCGAGGATCATATAGGGGAACGGCCGGTTCCCGCTTCTCGAACTCAAGGGCTACGATACCCTGCAGCAGACTCTTGTAGTCGTTGTCCCGTGTGGTCATGCGAACAATGTCGAAGCCGCCGAGGGCCGAGGGAAGTCCATTGTGGGACAGGAATTTCCCCTTGGACCAGGCTGGATCGTCGGCATAGTCGGATTCGTATTCTGCCGCTCCGCGCAGGATGTTCTCGCGTCCAACGAGTTCCATGTCGAGACGCCGCTGTGTCTGCGCGCGAAGCAGGTTGAGAGTTCCGCCGAGGACGATGACCAACCGGTACCCGGCGTCCACTGCCTTGGCGATGACGCCAGTGAAGTTTGCAGTCTTGCCCGACTGCACGTAGCCGACCACCAATCCCTTGGATTGGTAGGCAGCCTCATCGGTCGGGTTGGCGAGCCTTTCGACGACACGGTCCGACGCCGAGTCCAGATCGGCCACCGCCGTTTCTGGCCAACCCTTGTCGACCAACAGACGCCTGTAGGCCGGCCAGTACCAGCTCCGGCCCTGCTGAGACTGGGGCGTGTACCAAGGGGTGAAGTCATCGCTGATGACCACCGCGCCAGCGGCCTTGGGCACAGGGATGAGCGCGTTCAGGAGCTTGCGCGTTTCGTCCTGCAGACCCAGGAGGTCAAAGACCGCGGCTCGTCGTTCGTCGGTGCGTGACTCCGTGTCCGACCAGGCAGGTTGCTCGGTGTAGTCCCATTGAGTGAGCTGCTTACGCCAGAGTTCCACCAGCTGATCTGTGGAATGAGAGGAGTAGAGCCTGTTCTGGAAATCCGCTTCGCTGGCGTGAGCTTCTGCCTGCGGACCCTCGTCCTCTGCCTGGTACTCAAGCGCTCGCTGCAGGTTCTTCGGCCGGTTGGCCTGCATTCCTGCGAGGGCCGACTTGTGCAGTGTGAGGCGTACGGCTTCTTCATCGGGCATGGCGATATTCCTAAGACGTTACGGCAGGCGGAATTCGTTCAGAGCTGTGGACGGAGGCGTAACGGTCGGCAGCAATCCGGTGACGTCGATCGTGTACTGAATGTTCGAGATCCGTTCGCTGACGGACTCGGGAAGGAGTGTCGGGTCCAGCCGCGGCACTGCCGAGGCATCAAGAACGAGGGGCTGGGCCCGTGGCGTCCAACGTTCATCGTCGGGGAGATCGTCGGACCAGCCGGCTGCGGCCAGCTTGCTGTCCAAACGAAGCAGGGAAGCCGGAGCATGCTCGGCGACGGAGGCTTTCACGGAGCTTACGCAGTCGGCGAGTGTGCGACCGTTGCTTCCACCGCGTGTGAGTTGCAGTGACGCGAACCAAAGGGGGCGATCCGGTGTCGGGGTGAGCTGTCCGACGCCATGGATCGTATGGCGCCGTTGCTCGGACGCGGTCGTCTTCACCTCGAAGTCAAATTCTGGCAGCCCGAAGTCGTGCTCCTCGCCTTCTGGACCCGTCCATGCTTCAACAGCTGTGGTCCAGCCGTACTCGTCGGCAAAGCCGTTGAGGACGGCCAGCTCACCCATGAGGCCGATACGTTTCTCCGTACTGAAGCCGTGAGGTCTGTTCAGAAGGGCGTTCCATGCCCTTATTGTTTCCGCGTAGGCCTGGTCGAGATTGCGGCCCTGCGTCACGATTCTGTCAGCGATTGCGGACAGGAAGTCGTGAAAGTCACGCATCAAGGTCACTTGTGTAGTTCGAATCCTGGCCAGACGTATGCCACGCTCTGCGATCTGGTCTATACGAATAGCGGCCATGGAAGATCTTGGTGGACGGTGTCTGCGGTCCAGTTCGACGTGCAGTGCTATCTCTTGTCCGCCGTGACCCACGACATACGAAACCTCGGGCCGCGAAGAAGGATCAGAAAGGGGGAAAGTAGTTGCTTGCCCTTTTCCCAGGTAGTATTCGACCTCGGTCCACGGAACATACCTGCCGTCAGCCATCATCGACCACTCCGTTCATTTCTGCCCGAGCCGCCGAGACGAGGATCGCTTGCCAGAGTTGCAGGTTGTCCTTCTCACGGCTTCCGCTGTACTCCTTCTCGAAAACTTGATGAAGCAGGATGTACATCAGAGATTTTAGGAGAGGCGCGTCGTTGAGGCCGCCGCGGCGGCCTCCCAGGATCGCAGATCGGTAGTGTTGATTGAGGATGATGGTACTGTCCTCGCGATCGATCTGGAAAAAGAGTTCATTGTCGAGCTTCTGCCACCGGATCGAAATCGGATCCATGTGCGACATCGTCGGGAGTTCTTCCATCAGTGTTTCACGGACGGCGGGAGCGATTCCCTTTCCGGGAGGAGCAACTGCCTTGCGTGTGGTGCTGGACCTCTTGCGGGAGTCTCGGTAGACCGTATCCGCGTCATTGAAATACTGAAGAAAAGTGTTCCCCTCGGCGTCCGCGGCTTTTTCCAGAGCCGTGGTGAACTCGGGAGAGGTTTCGACCCCGGATTTCTTGACAGTGAGTCGGAAAACATCGCCGAAGTGTCGAGGGAGGTCCACTGCGACACGAGCGAGGGAGAGGTGTTGCTCCGGCTGTCGGAAGTTGTTCCAGCCCCCGGCCTGTACCAGTCGATCGTTCCGATAGAAATAGAACCCCTGACGGTCGATGACAGAACCTACGGCCTTGTACTCGTCGACATTTGACTTTGGCGTCCAAATGTGGGCATCGAGCTTCACGTCGCCCACATGCGGGACGGTGGCGGTGAATAGACGCGGGTATTCAGGATTGCCGCTCACTGGATAGTCGAAGGGGTCCAATGCTTCGACCCCGAAGTCCAGATAAACTGTACCGGTACTGACATCCTCCACGGCGATCGTAATATTGAAGTCGTCCTTCGCGAGAAAGCGATGGAGATAGAGACCCAAGTGCAGGCCCAGCTTGTTAATGGTGCGCTGAAGGTATCGGTCGGTCTGCCCGCCTCCACCATGCTTGGGAAAATCCTTCACCCCATCCCAACGCACCACGGTGCCCTGCCACATGATGGGCCGATCGGCATACCGATCAATGAGGTTCTGTGCATATTGGGGCGCGACAATGTCGCACTGGAATCCGGAGACGGCTCGCTCCATCAACCAGCGGCGTCCCGCTGCTCGGGTCCGTTTGGTTGTGCTGACGAGAGTGACGGCGGAGGCGTGGCTGAGCGAGGCAGACTTCAGACCGGTCCCGAACATGCCCAGTGCTCCTGCGCCGTAGTTACGACGGCCGCCCACGGTCATGGCGATGTCCAGGTCCTCGTCACTCATCCCCTTGCCGTCATCCACGACGAGGAGGCTTACGAGTTGGTCACCGTCTCGGAGGAAGTGGATCACTACATCCTTGGCGCCGGCGTCGATGGAATTGTCCACAAGATCGGCGATGGCCACGTCGAAGCCGTACCCCTGGCTGCTGAGTGCCTCCATGTACCGTGCATCCGGGGGGAGATGCTTGCTCCCGGCAATGGGTACGTCGAACTGCCAGTCGGTGGTCATCGCCTCACCTTGTGGGTCACATCAACCAATATGATCAATAGTGACGGTAGCGCGGGGCGCGGACAACACACAGGAAGTCGCGAGACTTGGCATGCGCCGAGCGGGGCTACACGTGAGGCTTGTGAGACGCATCCGATGTCCCTCTTGCCTCGGCCACCGTCCGGGCAATGTCCGCAGGATGCTCGTGCTCCCAGAAGCGGAGCACGGTCCAACCTATTTGCTTGAGATGCTCCGTGGTCTCGCAGTCACGGGCCATGTTCTTGTCGAGCTTGGTGCGCCACCACTCCGCGTTCGCCTTGGGATGCGTTGCGTGTTGCGGACAACCGTGCCAGAAGCAGCCGTCCAGGAAGATGGCGATCTTCGTCTTGGTGAAGGCGATGTCGATGGTGCGGCGCGGCATGCCCGGGACTGGCACGTTCACTCGATAACGCAGGCCTGCGGCGTGCAGGAGCTTTCGCACCGCGACCTCGGGTGCCGTGTCGCGGGAGCCTTGACGGCTCATGCGGGCGGACACGGCGGGAGAGGATGGCACGGCATCTGACACAAGAGCATTCTGCCGGCCCGGGTGCAGCTGATTCTGTGCCGGGAAGGGGTCGGTTGCCGCGACCTCCTGAGCAGCTCGGAAGCGCCTGGAAGGCGTCAGTTCGGTGGTAAACCCAGGATCGGCCGTCGCCCTCATGATCTCAAAAGCAGGCATCGACCGATCAAGCCTGCGATGAAGTGCAAGATCGAGACCTACGCCAGGTGGTGCAGGGACAGGACAACAGCTCGGGTGCCACCCAGCTGCACCGGCGCGAGAGTCTTCAGGCCTGGGACTTCGCACGGGCCGACCTAGGGTGGTGGTTGGTCCGCCTATCGAAATGTTGCTGTGGGGCCGCCCGCTTCTTTGCAGTGTCGTGCCTCCGCGGACTGCGTCAAGGGCGCTCCCTGCGGTCGTGTCGCCTGCGGCGATCGGCCTGCGGCCGACCCTTGACCCAGTCCGCTCCGGCACGGGGAAGAAGCGAGCGGGCGGCCTGGGGGATGGGGCCCGGGGGAGTGGGGGCAGGGTCGGCTGTTTTGTGTGCCGGGGTTGGGGATGCGCGGTCGCAATTCGGGGGCACGCCGGGTTTGTTGAGCGGCTTGCTGTGAGTGGGGGCGCGCGTGGGCGTCTCGGGGAGGAGTTGTTCCGTCGGGGCTTGTCGCGGAGTGGCTGTGGCTGCCATGTCCGGTGTCGTGAGAGGTGGGTCTGCCGGGGCGGTCTTCAGCATGTGGGCTTCTTTGTTTCCACGGTCAGGCCCAGCACGTTGTGCCACACGTACTGGGAGCTTCCGGTGTGGTACTCGACCAGGATTCCGGTCATGTGTACGTCTGACGATCCGGTGACCTGGAGGTGCAGGACCAGGTTGTTCGCGACCTTCGTGTCGTTCGGTTGGGGGGCGATGGTTGCTCCTACTGCCCTGCGGCGGTGGGGCCAGTCGATGCCCGGCTGGTTGCGGGCCTCTGGAGTCGGGGGCCAGCCGTAGCCGTAGCCGATGGAAGCCGTCGAGTTGGACACGATGAGCGACTCGACCAGGCGCAGACCGATCGGCTTCCTCAGGGTGACCCTGTCGATGACGACTGCCTTGTGGCCGTAGTTGTGCAACTCGTCCCCACCGAACCAGGCGCTGCCGCCCTTCTTCTGCGGGAGGCATTCCTCGCCCGAGCCGGCGTCGGTGTAGTCGGGTCCGTTCAGCGGTCCGTCCGCGGATGTTCCGTGACCTGCTGAGACGCAGCCTGCCATCAGGGCGGCGAACAGGGTCATGGCCGGAAGTGTGCGCCGCCGTACGTTCATTCTGCATCGACTCCCCCGCTGCTGGACTCACCTGTGGCAGCGGCAAGTGGAAGCGATGTGCCAGTGGCCGGGCAACGCCAACCATGTGGATTTTTGCCGTAGTTGGCGATCTGTTTGCGTGGCTTGCCTTCGTGTCCGGGCTGCGTCACGCCCCGCTCAGGAGAAGTCAGCCGCCGTGATGCCCCCCGCGTGGCCCCTCGGCCACTCCACCAGCTCGATCCGGTAGCCGTCCGGGTCCGTCAGCCATGCTGTGCTGGGGCCCAGCGGGCCGCCCGGGTGTTGGGGCGGGCTCGGGGTCAGGCCTGCCTCGGTGAGCCGTGCCAGCGTGTCTGTCAGGGTGTCGACCTGGATTGCCAAGTGGTCGAAGCCGGTGCCCACCTCGACGTGGCCGTCGGTCGGGCGGTGGACCAGTTCCAGGGAGGCGGCCGGTTCGTCCGGGAAGCTGAGGAGCAAGAGGTGGCCTGCGTCGCCGGCCTCCACTCGGCCCAACTCGACGTAGCCCAGAGCGGTGTAGAAGGCCAGCGAGCGGTCCAGGTCGGTGACTCGGTACGAGACGAAGAGCGTTTTCACGCGGACTCCTCGGGGCGGCGCACCCGGTAGCGCAGGTGGGTGACGTCCCGGTCGTCGAGCCGTCGGACCAGGTCGAGTTCGATGTGGCCGGTGCCCAGGTGGTCGAAGAGTCGTCGGCCCTCTCCGAGGAGCACCGGGATCAGGTGGATCTCCATTTCGTCGAGGTGCCCGGCGCGCAGCAGCGCCTGTGCCGCGGACGCTCCGTGGACCATGACCGGCCGGTCACCGGCGGCCTCGCGGGCCTGACGGGCGCAGTCGTCCACGTCGGTGACGAAGCGCGCGTGGCCGGGTGGCGCGTCCCCGTCCGCCACCCGGTGAGTCAGGACGAGGATCGGCACGCCGTCGTGATGGTCGCCATGCCAGCGGCGGGCCAGTTCGAAGGTCCGGCGGCCGGAGATCAGCGCGCCGGTCGCCAGCGCCTCGCGGTAGACCTGGCCGCTGGGGCCGTCGGACTCCCGGTCGTCGAGCCAGTTGAACAGCCGTCCGCCGTCCCGCCCCAGCTCCTGGCCCGGTCGGTCGTCCGGGCCCGCGACATATCCGTCGAGCGACATCGACATGTACAGCCGGATCGGATTCCTCGTCCCGGTCTCCATGGGTCCTCCGTGGCATCGGGTGCGCCGTTCCCCCGTCCGCCGACGGGACGGGAGGTGTCACAGAGGAAGACCTCGGAATGCGGGTGGATTCATCGGTCCGGAGAGACCAAAAGATCGAGGGTGTCGGTCATCGAGGACCGAGGAGCCGGCCCGCGACTCCTCGCGCCCGCCCCCTCCCGACCGCCACCTACTCCCCGTGGCACTCCCCATAGACCCGCCCCGACCCGCACCAGCACGCCGTCCCCCGCTGCGGCGGCCACTCCACCGCGCGGCCCCTCGCCGCCAGGGTCGTGGCGTACTGGGGGAGCAGTGACGCCTCCGCCGGGGACATGCCCTCCGAGGCCGCGAAGGCCTCGTACGACGGGACCGTGCCCGACACGATGCCCAGGTTCGGGGTGCCGGAGGCGGACAGCTCCCGCAGGGAGGCCTCTATCGTCGCCAGGTGCTCCTCGTGGGAGGGGTACTCCGACTCCAGCGAGGGGTACGTCGCCAGCAGCTCCGCCAGTTCGGACGCCGGCCAGTGCAGGACCGCCACCGGGAACGGGCGGGACAACGCCTCGCGGTACGTGCCGAGTTCGGCGCGCAGGCGGCTGATCTCCGCCTGGAGTTCCGCCGGGTTGTCCGAGCCGAGGGACCACACGCGCTTGGGGTCGTGGAGTTCGTCCAGGGAGACCGGGGAGCTGTGCAGGGTGTCCGCCAGGACGTCCCAGTCGTCGTGCGCCAGGCCCAGCATGCGGCGGACGCGGTGGCGGCCGAACAGCAGGGGATGCGTGGAGTACGGCGGCTCCGCGACGTCCGTCAGCAGGACCCTCGCGCCCTCGGTGAACGTCTCCTGCGCCTGCTCCAGCTCGTCGTGGGACTCCAGGGCCTCCGCCACGATCACCCAGGGTGCCGGGTCCCGGGGAGCCGCCGCGCGGACGCCCTCGATGATCGCGCGGGCCTCGGCCTCATGGCCGTACTCCCAGAGGTTCGCGGCCTTCAGGGCACGGACGAGAAACGGGTTCTCCAGGCCGTCCTGCGCGGCCAGCAGGCGGTCGTAGAGGGAGGACGCGGCGGGGCGGTCGCCGGCCAGTTCCAGATGGGCCGCGGCCTGCACGAGCAGGGCCTCGGCGTCCTCGGGATACCGGTCGGCGGTCCGCTCCAGGCGAGCCGCTTCGGCGTTGTGGTCGACGTTCTCGGCAGGCGTGTCGGGGCGCATGGGGGACACCGTACTGCCGATCAGTGACAAAGGAGAGAGAGGTGCAGGCCAGGGGCCGGGTAACACGGAGGACCCCGGCCCGCATCACGCCGGACTCAGATCGTCACGCCGTCGATCTGGAGGGTCTGCACCGCCTTCGCCGCGAACGGCACCGCGACCGACTTCCCGCTCAGGAAGGTGTTGGAGTACGACGTGTACGTGTCGCCGCCCGTCGTCACCGTGTTCCAGCGCGGGACCAGGCCGCCCGAGCCGCCCGTCACCGTGGTGAAGCGGGACAGGTCGAAGGTCAGGGTCTGGGCCGAGGTCGAGGTGTTCAGGGCCACGATGACCAGGCGCCTGGCCGAGGAGTCGTAGGCCGCGACCGCGTTGCTCACACCGGTGTCGAGGATCTTCATCCCGGGGCGGATGTGCCGGCTGAACTGGGCCAGCACGTAGTACTTCGTCTCGATCGCGCCGGCCTGGAGGGTGCCGGCGTCGTACTTGATCACTCCCCAGCCCGCCGTCGGGTCCATGACCTGCCAGTAGACCCAGGCCGTGGGGTGCAGCCAGCGGAAGTCGTAGAGGAGGTTGAAGGCCGTGGTGTAACCGGTGCCGTCGCCGTCGCCGGTCTCGGAGTTCCACAGCTTCTTGCCGGCCGTCGTGACGACGTCCGTGTACAACAGGTCCCTACGGCCGCCCGAGCCCTGGTAGCCGTGCACGTTGACCTGGTTGACGTACCCCTTCGTGGTCGAGCTGAAGGAGTTCCAGGTGGTGCGGGCGAGGTCGTAACTCGTCTCGTCCGAGGCCGAGATCCGCACCCCGGTCAGGCCGCGGTTGTTCAACTCGCTGCGCAGGTACGGCAGTACGGCGGCCTGGACCGTCGAGTCCATGTGGCAGCCCTCCTGCGTGCCGGTCGCCGTCCACCAGGACGAGGAGGGCTCGTTGAAGGCGTCGACCGTCGAGAAGTTCACGCCCCAGTTGTTCTTGGCGTAGAGGGCCACCGAGGCGAGGTGGGAGGCGTGCTGGCGGTAGTTCCAGGACTGGAGGTTGTTGCCGCCGCCGGAGGCGCCGGAGGGGTTGTGGTTCAGACACATCCACCACATGGGGGAGTTGGCGAACAGCTCCGAAGTGGCCCCGCGTGACGTCGCCTTGACCAGCATCGCCCGCTGGTTGGCGTCCGCCGTCCAGTCCCAGGCCGAGGAGGTCGGGTCCTCGTTGTTCCAGTCCTGCCAGTAGCCCTCGATCTGCTTGAAGGCGGGGATGTTCGCCGACGCGACCATCGCCTCGCCGCCCACGGTGTTCCAGCTGCACGCGCCCAGGTTGTAGCGGGCGATGTTGAGGCCGAGGCCGGGCAGCGAAGTGCCGTTGTAGGTGGTCGACTTGGTGGTGAAGAAGATGTCGGCGAAGTCGTCCCGCGCCCCGAACACATTGGCCCACCAGGCCAGGGAGGTGCCCCAGCCCTCCCAAGTGCCGTAGGAGGTCCCGGGGTTGACCGCGATCGTGGCGTCCGCGCGGGCGGTACCGGTGGCCAGTGCGCTGCCGAGGAGGGTGCCTCCTGCGGCTGTCAGCAGCGTTCTGCGTCGGATCATTGCTACTCCGAACTCCGAGGGGCGACGCGGCGTCCCGCCGGCGTCGTAGCCCGTCCCGTTCATGCCACGACGAAGCATCGGGTGTGGCCAGTGGGGTTGTCGAGAGTTCTGACATCCCTTTCTAAAACCAGTGGAAGAAGTGCGGCATCTCGGACGGGCCGTGCCTCCGCGCGTCTGCCTCTGGTGAGTTGGAGGTAGGGCCCCTATCGTGCGGCCGCATGCGGTCCCGCATCGTGCACCACGGCATCCGCCGCCGACGCGCCCGGCGCCGCCGTGCGCTGTGGACCGGCGGCGAGGTCCTGGTGACCGTCGGGGTCGTCCTCATGCTGCTCGTCGTCCATCAGCTGTGGTGGACCAACCGCGAGGCCCGCGAGGGCGCCCGGCGCAAGGTGGAGGCGCTGGAGCGGCAGTGGGGGCAGGAGGGCGAGGACCTCGGCACGGCCGACGGTCCCACCACGGGCGAGGGCGACTCCGTCACCGGATCCGGCAAGGACTCCTCCACCGCGGCCGGGTCACCCCGCTCCGGCAACTCCACCCGCTCACAGCCCAGTTGGTCGGGGGCCTATGCCGTCCTCGTCATCCCCCGCCTGCACCTCCGCGTGCCCGTCGCCGAGGGCGTCGGCAAGCAGAGCGTGCTCAACAAGGGGTACGTCGGCCACTACCCCGGCACCGGACAGCCGGGCCAGGTCGGCAACTTCGCGCTCGCCGGACACCGCAACACCCACGGCGAGCCCTTCCGGTACCTCAACCGCCTCGAGCCCGGGGACACCGTCCGGGTGGAGACGCGGAGCGCGGTCCACACGTACGCCGTGGACAGGACCCTGCGCCAGACCTCGGCCCGCGACTCGGGGGTGATCCGCCCGGTCCCGCGCTCGTCGGTCCACCCCTCCTACGGCTACACCGCGCCCGGCTGGTTCCTCACCCTCACCACGTGCACCCCGGAGTACACGTCCCGGTACCGGCTGGTGGTGTGGGGCGTCCTGGTCTCGACGCGGCCGCGTTGACGGGGTCAGTGCTCCCGCAGCGCCACCACACTCGCCGCCGCCACCAGCGCCAGCCCGGCCGAGACCAGCATCGCGAGGTCCGAGCCATGGGCGAGACCGCTGCCGGACGAGGTGGCGATCGCGATCGTCAGGGCGACCCCGGCGCAGGATCCGATGTACCGGAAGGTCTGCTGGGCGCCCGAGCCCATCGCCGCCCGGCCCGCCGGGACGGACTCCACGGCGATCAGCGGGAGTGCCGCGTTCAGCAGGCCGCTGCCGACACCGGCGATCACCAGACCGGGGAGCAGCCGCACCCAGGAGCCCGCGTCGAGCGAGCCCAGCATGGTCAGCACACCGGCCGCGTGCAGCAGGAAGCCGAGCGCCAGCTGCCAGCGCGGCGGCACCCGGCCCGCGAGGCGCCTGACCTGGAGGGCCACCGCGAAGGACAGGCCGGACCAAAGCAGGAAGAGCCAGGCCGTGTGCATCGCGCTCATGCCGAGGGTCTGCTGGAGGAGGGCCGGCAGGAAGCTGAACAGGCCGATCACCGCGAACCCCGTGAACAGACCGCCGGAGGAGGAGGCGAGGAAGCGGCGGTGGCGCAGCAGACCCAGGTCGATCATCGGGGTCGCCGACCGCCGCTCGACCACGGCGAACAGGCCCAGCAGCAGGACGGAGGCCAGCAACAGCAGGGCCACCGGCGCCCGCAGCCAGCCGTCCCGGCCCAGCGTGAGCGCCGCGACCAGGGCGACCAGGGCGAGCCCGAAGGTCACGGCTCCCGGGAGGTCGGGGCGGCCGCCGCGCGGGGCCCGGGACTCCGACAACAGGCGTGCGGACAGGGCGGCCACGAGCACGAGGGCGGCGCCGAGAACGCCGTACGACACGCGCCAGTTCGGCATCGCGCCGCCCAGCAGCGGGCCGACCGCGATGCCGCCGCTCACGAACGCGCCCCAGACGCCGGTCGCGTGCAGCCGGCCCCGCGGTGAGGGGAACGCGTGCACGATCAGGCCCAGGCTGCTCGCGAGGAGCGCCGCGCTGGCCGCGCCCTGGGCGATCCGGGCCAGGGTGAACGGCAAGGTCGAGGAGGTCAGCGCGCCGAGGGCGGTGATGAGGCCGAGCGCCAGGGTGCCCGCGACGAAGATCCGGCGACGCCCGTAGTCGTCGGCGAGGGAGCCGGCGACCAGGAGGAGGGCGGCGAGGCCGAGCGGGGTGCCGTTCAGGAGCCAGGCCTGGGCGGACAGCGGGGTGTGCAGGTCGGCGGCGACCTCGGGGAGCGTGACCATCGGCGCCGTGTACGTCATCAGGGCCACGGCGGTGGCGGCGCTGGTCAGGGCGAGGGTGGCGCGGGGGTGGGACGACGACTCCGGGGGCGGTGCCGGCGGCTTCACCTCGGCGAGAGTTCGTTCATTGAACCTTGGCATGCGGACGACCGTAGCAGAGTAGGTTCGGTCATTGAACCCATGGCGGGAAAATGGTTACAGTGGGCGTCATGGCACTGGGCAAGGACTACACGTCACAGCAATGCTCGATCGCCCGCGCACTGGAGGTCGTCGGCGAGCGCTGGACCCTGCTCGTCGTCCGCGACGCCCTCTACGGCGTCCGGCGCTACAACGACTTCCTGGTCCACCTCGGCATCCCGCGCGCGGTCCTCGCCGCCCGCCTCCAGATGCTCACCGAGGAGGGCATCCTCGAAAAGCGCCGGTACCAGGAGTCCCCGCCGCGCGACGAGTACGTCCTCACCGAGCGCGGCACCGCCCTGTGGCCGACCCTGCGCGCCCTCAGCCGCTGGGGCCGCGAGCACCACGGCGACAGCGTGCTCCTCGTCTTCCAGCACGCCGACTGCGGCACCGAACTCGGCTCGTACGGCGAATGCCCCGCCTGCGGGATCGTCGTACCGGTCGAGGACGTCCTCATGCTGCCGGGGCCGGGCCTCGACCCCGAGCCCCCGAACCCGGTCAGCCGGGCTCTGCGCAGGCCGAAGAGGCTCTTGCAGCCGGTCGTGGTCGATCAGGTATAACCGGGGGAGGACGCGTCCGCAGGGAGAGAAGCCGGCGGATTCACCTACGTCGCCATGAGAATCGCCGGAGAGGGGGAGTGGTCATGAGCCGGAGCTGGACGTCGGTGCGTCCCGTCGCCGTGCTGCTGCTCCTCGTCCTCGACCTCGTCCTGCTCGACACCGGCAGCCTCTCCGCCGCCGTCGCGCTCGCCGCGACCGCCGCGGCCGGCTCCGCCTTCGCCGCCTGCTCGCTGCTCGCCTCGCGCTGCGCACCCGCCGTGCCGCCCACCCGGGTCCGTACGGCCATCCGCGACCGGGACCGCCGTACGGCCTTCCTCCCCCAGCGCGACCCCGACGCCAAGGGCCGCCCCCGGCCCCGAGCCCCCGGTCACGCCCTCCGGACGACCACCGCGTAGGGCTTCACCTCCGTAGCAGTGCACCCCGCGCGGGTCGTCATGCCGCCTTTCACCGTTCCGGCACGACGAGACCCCCGGAGGGCTCACCCATGTCTGTCTTCGCCGACCTGGTCCAGCACCTGGCCGACCTGCTCCACCCTCTCTTCGGCGCCACCGCGGCCGCCGCCGCGATCGTCCTGTTCACCGCTCTCGTACGACTGCTCGTGCACCCCCTGTCCCGCGCCGCCGCCCGCGGTCAGAAGGCCCGCACGAGGCTCCAGCCGAAGATCGCCGAGCTGCGGAGGAAGCACAAGGACAGCCCCGAGAAGCTCCAGAAGGCCGTGATGGAACTGCACGCCGAGGAGAAGGTCTCACCGTTCTCCGGCTGCCTGCCCGGCCTCTTCCAGATGCCTGCGTTCTTCCTGCTGTACCACCTCTTCTCCAACACCACGATCGGCGGCCGGGCCAACGCGCTGCTGGGCCACGAGCTGTTCGCCGCGCCGCTCGGGGGGCGCTGGGCGGACGCGCTCGGGGACGGCGGGGTGTTCGGGGGAGCCGGGCTCGTCTACGTCTGCCTGTTCGTGTTCGTGATCGTGGTGGCGACCTTCAACTACCGCCGGACCAAGCGGATGATGGCCGCGAACCCGGTCGTGCCGGTGACGGACGGGCAGCCGGTGCCCGGTGCGGGTGCGGTGGGCAAACTCATGCCGTACATGTCCTTCTTCACTCTCTTCACCGTGGCGGTGGTGCCGCTCGCGGCCGCGCTGTACGTCGTGACCAGCTCGACGTGGGCGGCGGTGGAGCGGGCGGTGCTCTACCGCTGAACGGTCCGGTGCGCCACCGGTGACAGGTCCGGGGCCTCTCGCTGACCGGTCCGGTGTCTCACCGCTGACCAGTCCAGTCCGTGAACCGGGTATTGCGGAGTGGACGGTGACCTTGGAGGATCGACCAGTCCTCCGATGGCTGCACCCCTCGGAGGGCGGCCCCGCGATCGAGGGAGAAAGTGACCATGAAGCTGCTGCGAGTCGGAACGCCGGGCACGGAGAGGCCCGCCCTGCTCGACGCCGACGGGGTCCTGCGGGACCTGTCCGGTGTCGTGGACGACATCGACGGGACGCTGCTCGCCGACGACGCGGCACTCGGCCGTATCCGCGCGGCCGCGGAGTCCGGGGAGCTGCCGGTGCTCGACGCGACCGGGCTGCGGGTCGGGCCGCCGCTCGCGCGGATCGGGAAGATCGTCTGCATCGGGCTCAACTACCACGACCACGCCCGCGAGACGGGGGCCGAGCCGCCCGCCGAGCCGGTGATCTTCTTCAAGGCCGCGGACACGGTGGTCGGGCCCCACGACACGGTTCTGGTGCCGCGGAAGTCGGAGAAGACCGACTGGGAGGTCGAGCTGGCGGTCGTCATCGGACGTACGGCCCGGTATCTGGAGTCCGTGGAGGAGGGGCTCGCCCATGTCGCCGGGTACGCGATCTCGCACGACGTGTCCGAGCGGGAGTTCCAGATCGAGCGCGGCGGGACCTGGGACAAGGGGAAGAACTGCGAGACGTTCAACCCCCTGGGGCCGTGGCTGGTGACGGCGGACGAGGTGGGCGATCCCCAGGATCTCTCGCTGAAGCTGTGGGTCAACGGCGAGCTGAAGCAGAACGGCACGACCGCCGAGCAGATCTTCCCCGTGGGCGAAGTGGTGCGCTACGTCAGCCAGTTCATGACCCTCTACCCCGGTGACGTCATCAACACCGGTACGCCGGCGGGGGTCGCGATGGGGGAGCCCGAGCCCAAGCCGTATCTGCGGGCGGGGGACGTGGTGGAGCTGGAGATCTCGGGGCTCGGGCGTCAGCGGCAGGAGTTCAAGGATGCGTAGACGCTCCGCGGGGAGAACCGGGGGACCGCGCGCAGTCCGGCGACCGCGGGCCGTCGGTGGTTTGTCGCGCCCACGCGGCGGAGCCGCACATCGATACAGCCCCGCGTCCCTGAAAACCTCAGGCCAGCAAGGATGCGAGCTTGCGCCAGGCCTCCCTCGGAAGGCTGTAGCGCGGGCCGCCGTCCACGATCTGGAGGGCCACGTGGTCCGCGCCCGCCGCGAGGTACTCGTCGATACGGGCGCGGATCCTCTCGTCCGTGCCCCAGGCGTACACCGCGTCGACCAGCCGGTCGCTGCCGCCGTCCTTGAGGTCGTCCTCCGTGAAGCCGTTGCGGAGGAAGTTGTTGGTGTAGTTGGGCAGGCCGAGGTAGATGGCCAGGTAGTCACGGGCCAGGGCGCGGGCGCGGCTCGGGTCGCTGTCCAGCACCACCTTCAGCTCCGGGATCAACAGGGGCCCCTCGCCCAGGAGTTCACGGGACTTCGCCGTCTGCTCGGCGGTGACCAGGTACGGGATGGAGCCGGCCGAACGGTTCCGGGCGAGCTCGGTGGTCCTGGGGCCCAGGGCGGCCAGCACCCGGCCCTCGGCCGGAACTCCCGCCCCGTCCAGGGCGTCCAGGTAGGCGACCAGGGCCGAGTACGGGCGGCGGTACTGCTCCGCCAGCTTGGCGTGGCTGACCCCCAGACCCAGGGCGAAGCGGCCGGGGTGGGCGGTGTTCAGTTCGGTGAAGCTCGCCGCGGTGGTCTCGGGTCCGTGGTCCCAGATGCTCTGGACGCTGGTGCCGACGACCAGCCGGGAGGTCGCGTCCAGGAGCGGGGCGGCGTGGGCGGCGGAGCTGCTGCCGCCGAGCCAGATCGCGCCGAACCCGAGTTCCTCCAACTCGGCGGCGGCCTCCGCGCGTTCGCCCCCGAGAGCCGGGTCCTCGCCGCGCAGACCGCCGCCGTTCCAGATGCCGTACTTGCCGATGATCTCCCTCATGGCAGGTGCCAACGTGGGAGAGCCCGGCGATAATCCCCGCTCCGCCAACGGTTCTTGCCGCCGACGGACCTTTTCCGCCAACAGCCCCTGCCGCTAACGGTCCTTGCCGAGGAACTCCTCCAGCGCCTCCACCACGAAACGGTGATCCTGGAGCTGGGGCAGCCCCGACACCGTCACGGTGCCGACGACGCCCACGCCCTCGACCGTGACGGGGAAGGAGCCGCCGTGGGCCGCGTACTCGTCGGGGTCCAGCCGCGAGGACTCCTCGAAGGTGCTGCCCTTGGCGCGGAAGCGGGCGCCGACCAGGTAGGAGGCGGAGCCGTAGCGCTCCACGACCCGGCGCTTGCGGTCGATCCAGGCGTCGTTGTCCGGGGTGGAGCCCGGCAGGGCCGCGTGGAAGAGCTGCTGGCCGCCGCGGTGGATGTCGATGGCCACCGGCGCCTGCCGCTCCCGGGCCATGTCGACCAGGAGCGAGCCCAGCGCCCACGCGTCCTCGAAGGTGAACTGCCGGAAGACCAGGCGGCGTTCCTGCGCCTCCAGCTCCTCCAGGGGCGGGGTGAGTTCCGGGTGGAACTTCGGGGTCAGCTCGGTGTTGTGCGTCACAGCTTCACCGCCACTCCGTCGTGGGCCGAACGGCGTGCCGCCTCCAGTACGTCGAGGGCGGCGGCCGCCTCCAGCGCGGTCACCGGGTTGGTGCCGCCCTCGGAAAGGGCCCTGGCCACGGCCGCATAGTAAGCCGGGTAGTCGCCGGGGAGGGTGGGGACGGGGCTGCCACCGCCGGTCACGGGGGACTCTCCGGCGCCGAGCCGGCCCCAGAGCGACTCGGGCTCGCGGCCCCACTCGGCCGACGTGCCGGGCCGCGCGCCCTCCCTGAGGGCGGCCTCCTGCGGGTCGAGGCCGTACTTCACATAGCCCGCCTTCGAGCCCAGGACCCGGAAACGGGGGCCGAGTTGGGCGGTGGTGGCGGAGACGTAGAGGTGGCTGCGGACTCCGCTCGCGTGGGTGATCGCGATGAACGTGTCGTCGTCGATCGAGGCGCCCGGGCGGCGGATGTCCGTCTCGGCGTAGACGGTGGCGGCGGGGCCGAAGAGGGTCAGGGCCTGGTCGACGACATGGCTGCCGAGGTCGTAGAGCAGACCTCCGATCTCTGCGGGGTCGCCGGACTCGCGCCAGCCGCCCTTCGGCTGTGGGCGCCAGCGCTCGAAACGGGACTCGAAGCGCCATACGTCGCCGAGTTCGCCCTCGTCGAGGAGCTTGCGCAGGGTCAGGAAGTCGTTGTCCCAGCGGCGGTTCTGGAAGACGGAGAGCAGCAGACCGCGCTCCTCGGCGAGGGCGGCGAGCTCGCGTGCCTCGGCGGACGTACCGGCGATCGGCTTGTCGACCACGACGGGCAGGCCGGCCTTCAGGGCGGTGGCGGCGAGCGGGACGTGCGTCTTGTTGGGCGACGCGATGACGATCAGGTCCAGGTCGGCGGCGCGGGCGAAGAGCTCGTCGGCGTCGGCGACGGTACGGACGTCCGGGAACTCGGCGCGGGCCTGTTCCTGCCGCTCGGGGTTCGAGGTGACCACCGTGTCGAGGACGAGCCCCTCGGTGGCGGCGATCAGCGGGGCGTGAAAGACGGAGCCCGCGAGGCCGTACCCGACGAGGCCCACGCGGAGGTCAGCAGCAGTCATGCCCCCCACTTTCGCAACGCTGTTGCCAAAGTGCAAGCGGGGAGGAGAATGGGGGGCGTGAACGGGACGAGTGGGCAGCCGGGCGGAGAGACGCCGGGCACGGCGGAGGGTGGTGGCTTGCGGGGAGTGGGCGGCTCGCGAGAAGTGGGTGGTGGTGTCAATCTTCTGGCGCTGCGCAACCACAACACCGCGCTCGTGCTGGATCTTCTGCGGCGGGCCGGTGTCGAGGGGATCAGCCGGCTGGAACTCGCCGAGCGCACCGGGCTGACCCCCCAGGCCGTCAGCAAGATCACCGGCCGACTCCGGGAGGAGGGCCTCGCCGCCGAGGCGGGACGCCGAGCCTCGACGGGCGGCAAGCCGCGGACAGTACTGCGCCTGGTACCGGAGGCGGGCCACGCGGTGGGCGTACACCTGGACCGGGACGCTCTACGTCTGGTCCTGGTGAACCTCGCGGGCACGGTGGTGGCAGAGCGCTGCGTGCCGCTGGACCTGGGCGCGGGCGCGGAGGCGGTGATGGCGGCGGTCGCGGGGGAGGTGGAGACGCTGGTGGGCCGGGGCGCACCCTCGCCCGCCCGGCCTGCGGAAGCCGACACGTCCCCCGTTGCTGCCGCGCCCACAGACCAGGTCGCCGCGCCCACAGATCCGGCTTCCTCCCCTGCAAACCCGGCTTCCTCCCCCGGGATCACCGCCATGCCCCCCGCCGCAGCCAACCCCCTTCTGGCCTCCGCCCCCCTCCCTGCCTCTGGCACCCGCCCGGCCCCCACCCCCCTCCCGGCTCCCGACACCCTCCCCGCCCCCGACACCCCCGCTCCCCGCACGCCCCTCTCCCCACCACCCCTCCTAGGCGTAGGCCTAGCCCTCCCCGGCCCTCTAGATCACGTGCAGGGCGTACTCCACCGCGTCACCGGGTTTCCCGAGTGGGACGGGTTTCCCTTGCGGGACGCGCTCGTGGGGCGGCTCGGAGTGCCCGTCGTGGTGGACAAGGACACCAACGCCGCCGCGTTGGGGCTCGCGGTCGCCGGGGAACGCGGATCGTTCGCGTATCTGCACCTCGGTACCGGGCTCGGTGCCGGGCTCGTCATCGACGGGGCCGTGCGGCGGGCTGCCAGGACCGGGGCCGGGGAGTTCGGTCACCAGGTCGTCCAGCTCGACGGACCGCTCTGCGGCTGCGGCGACCGCGGCTGCGTGGAGGCGCTCTGCCTGGCCGCCGTGACCCGCGGCGACCTCGCCGAAGCCGCCCGGGTCCTCGGCATCGCGGCCGGCAACCTCGTCGCCCTGCTCGACATCGACCTGGTCCTGCTGGGCGGCCGTACCGTCGCCACCGACCCGGACGCGTTCCTACGAGGCGTCGCAGCCGTCCTCGACGACCGCGCCCGGCGCGCGGGCGAACCGGCGGTCCCCGTCCGGACCGCGCCCGGCGACATCGCCGAGGGAGCCGCCCAGCTCGTCCTGGCCCCCCTCTTCGGCAGGGCGGACGCCTGACGGCGCGGACGGTCGGCCGATCGGGCGGTCTCCCGGGACCGTTCGAGGGCACTCACCGGAATGGCGCCCCGCACGGGCGCCCCCGTCCGGCATGGTCATGTGTTCATGCGACTGTCCACACCCGCCTCCGTCGGTCTCGCGGCGGCAGCCGCCCTCCTCCTGCCCACGCCCCCCGCACACGCGGACCCCAGCTCCGACCGGAGCGACTTCCCGATCACCACCCGTCTCCACGGCGGCCCCGCCACCTACGTGCCCGGCGGCGGCTTCGGCACCTGGTACCTGGACCTCACCAACACCACCACCCGCACCCGGACGGACATCCACCCCGTGGTCGTCCTCGTCGACGACCGCCGCGCCCTCGAACCCGGTCAGCCCCACCTGGAGTTCTACGACGGCGAGCGCGCCCACCCCGTCCGCTTCGAGAAGACCGACGCCGACGAACTCGTGGGCGCCTTCGACGACGGCTTCCCCGGTTTCACCGTCGCCCCCGGCAAGACCCTCACGGTGCGGATCCGCCTGGCCCTCACGGCGGACACCGCTCCCAACGACGTCACCGTCAACGCGTCCGTCGTCCAGCGCCATGACGACGACGGCGACTGGGTGGGGCAGTCGAACGACTACCGCTTCGGCATCGAGAGCGAGCCCGGCAGTGCCGACGCCCCCGCGACCGGAACCGCGACCGGATCCGCGACCCGCGACCCCCGCCTCCCCTTCGCCGACGAACTCGCCGGCACCGGCCTCGGCCCGCTCACCGGCGTAGCCCTCGTCGCCACGGTGGTCCTCCTCGGCACCGGCGCCGCGATCCTCCTGACCCGCAGACGCCGGTGACCACAAGCACAGCGGGCACAGCGGACCCAGCAGGCCCAGCGGACCCAGCAGGCCCAGCGGCCCCAGCGCTCAGACGCGGTCCACCAGATCCGCGATGGAGTCCACGACCTTCGTCGGCCGGTACGGGTACCGGTCGATGTCCTTCTTGGTCGTCAGCCCGGTCAGCACCAGGAAGGTCTCCATCCCCGCCTCCAGACCGGCCAGGACGTCCGTGTCCATCCGGTCGCCGATCATGGCACTGGTCTCCGAGTGCGCGCCGATGGTGTTCAGCGCGGTCCGCATCATCAGCGGGTTGGGCTTGCCGATGAAGTACGGCTCCTTGCCGGTCGCCTTGGTGATCAGCGCGGCCACGGACCCGGTCGCCGGCAGCGCGCCCTCGGGGGAGGGGCCGGTGTTGTCGGGGTTGGTGGCGATGAACCGGGCCCCGTTGTTGATCAGCCGGATGGCCTTGGTCAGCGCCTCGAAGGAGTACGTCCGGGTCTCCCCGAGGATCACGAAGTCGGGGTCGGAGTCGGTGAGCACGTACCCGGTGTCGTGCAGTGCCGTGGTCAGACCCGCCTCCCCGATCACATAGGCGGTCCCGCCGGGGTGCTGGTTGTCCAGGAAGGTGGCGGTGGCCAGCGCGGAGGTCCAGATGTTCTCGGCCGGCACGTCGAGGCCGATCCGGCTCAGCCGGGCGTGCAGATCGCGCGCGGTGTAGATCGAGTTGTTCGTCAGCACCAGGAAGGGCCGCCCCGAGTCGCGCAGCTTCTTGATGAAGGCGTCCGCGCCTGGCACCGGGATGCCCTCGTGCATCAGCACCCCGTCCATGTCGGTCAGCCACGATTCGATCGGCTTGCGCTCTGTCATGGGTGCGGACTCCTGCGTGCGGTGAGCGGGTGAGACGACCATGCTATGCAGCCGCTCCGCGACAGCAATGAGCGCGCTTCAGCGTCTCGGCCCCCGGGCACTCCCGCGTCTCGGCCCCCGGCACTTCCACACGGCCCCGGATCCCCTGTTTTCCCTGCTCCGAGGCATTCCCCGTCCCCCATCCGGAGCAGTGACCGGCCACCCCGGGATGCGGTCCCGCCCGCCCCGCGGGACTCTCCAGATATCTGGAGGTTCACGATGGGTTCCCTACGTCTCACTCTCTGTGGCGCGACCCTGGCCGTCGCCGCCCTCACCCCGGTCGCCCAGGCGGCCGACGGCGGCAGCGTCTCGGTCACCCCCTCGACCCCCGCCCCCGGCGCCGACCTCACCCTGCGGGTGACCGGCTGCGCCGGGAAGACGGCGACCGCCGCCTCGGCCGCGTTCGTCGCCGACGCCCGGCTGACCGGGTCCGGCGGCAGCCTCGCCGGCGAGACCCGGGTCCGCTCCTCGATCAAGCCCGGGCCCTACGACGTGAAGATCACCTGCGCCGACTTCGAGGTGAAGGGCCGCATCACCGTCGTAGCGGCGAAGGGCTCCACCACCGCCCCCTCGCCCACGGCACCGGCGTCCCCCGCCGCCCCCGTCGACGCGGGCGGCGGCTGGAGCGCCACCCACCTCTCGGCCACCCACCTCTCCGCCACCCGTCTCTCCACCACCCACCTCACCACCATGCAGCCCCGCGCCACCGGCCCCGGCACCGGCCACGCGGTGACCGGACTGGTGCTCGCCGGCGTCGCCGCGGTGGCCGTCGTGCTGCGGAGCAGCCGCCGGAGCCGCGGGACGGACTGACCGGCGATGTCCGAGCGACTCTCCGACCGCTTCGCGGACCAGGGCGACGACCCCGGGCGGGACCGCGGCTCCGGTACCGGCCGGCTGCTGACCGGTGTGGCCTGGGCGATGCTGCTGCTCGGACTGTGGCTGTGGGGGCGCGAGGTGACCGACGTACGGCACGGCATGTCCGCGCCGACCACCGGTGACGTGGCCGCCGTCGGCCGCCCACCCGGATCAGTCGAACTGCCCCCCGCCGCCGAGCCCCTGAAGGCGGCGCGGCCCCAGCGCCTGGACATCCCGGACCTCGGGGTGCAGGCGCCGGTGGTGGCCCGTGGCCTGGACGCGCGGGGCGCCCTCGACCCGCCGCCCTTCGACCAGCCCGGGGTCGTCGGCTGGTACGCGGCCGGCGCGAAACCGGGGGCCGCCGGGACCGCCCTGATGGTGGGGCACGTCGACACCGAGACCCGGCCCGCCGTCTTCTACAAGATCAGCGCGCTCAAGCCCGGCGAGACGGTCCGGGTGATCCGTGACGACGGCCGGGTCGCCGAGTTCACCGTCGACGACGTCCAGGTCCTCACGCGGAACGCCTTCGACGCCCACCGCGCCTACGGCCCCCGCGAGCCCGGCCGCGCCGAACTGCGCCTGATCACCTGCGGCGGCACCTTCGACCGGTCCAGCCGCAGCTACACGGCGAACGTGGTCGTCTCGGCGTACCTGACCGGCACCGGTCTGTAGGCGGGGGCGGGCACCACCCGGCCCGGTCGGCGACCCGCTCCCCCCGAAGTCGCCGACCGGGCTGGTCCTCGACCGCGCGCGCTCGGGCTGCGGGAGTAGCCCGGCGACGGCGCGGGAGGCCTGGGAAGCACGGTCGGTGCTGACTGCGGCCAGGGGCTGGGGCCGTATCCCTAAGGGAAGACTCTAGAACGGATGAGCGCCCGGGCCTAGAGGCCGATTGACGCCAGGTCCCGAACCCGTGGCTCTCCGTCATCAGCCCTGCTGGGCCAGGGTTCTACACGGGCCCCGCGGAGCCTTCGTCGATCTCGCGGCGCAGTTCGGCGTCGTCCTCGGTGCCCTCGATGACCGTGCCCGCCACCTGGTCCAGGGGGAGCCGGCGCCGCCGCGCGTACTGCCTCAGCGCGACGAAGGCGCGGTCGGCGCGCACCCCCCAGCGTTCCGCGAGCATCCCCTTGGCCTGCTCGATGCGGACCCTGCTCGACAGGGCCTCCTGCAACTGCCCGGACAGCGTGCGGTACCGGGTGTAGGCGCGGCGGTTCTGCAGGCCGAGCGCGGCGGCGTCGGCGAGCGCCTGCGCGACCTGGATCCCGAGGGTGGCGTCGGGGGCCGGGGCGGTGGCCTCGGCCGGCGCCGGCACGAACACGTTGAGCGCGCCCAGCGTGTGTTCGCGGCGGCGCAGCGGGACCGCGAAGGTCGTCACGATGTCGTGCCGGAGCGCCTGTTCGGTGAAGTCGGGCCAACGGGCGGCCGCGTGGGCGACCCGGACGGACACCGGCGGCACGGGCTGGCCGGAGCCGTAGCTCTCCAGGCAGGGTCCGCCGCCGTGCTGCGCCTCCAGCAGGTCCAGCGCCGTCCGCTCGTGCCGGCTGCTCGCGGCCAGCAGCACCGACCGGCCCCCGTCGATCAGCATCACCCCCGCCGCCCGGGCGTTCAGCAGCTCCACACAGTGATCGGAGACCCGTTGTAAGTAGTGCATCGCCTCGAAGCCGTCGACGAGGGTGTCGGCCGCCTCCACCAGCGCCGAGGCCAGCCGGATCTCCCTGGTGGCGTACCGCATCGCTGAGCACTCCCCTTCACCGACGAGCGCCCCCGTACGGGCGCGCACCCACCCCGACCCTCGGGGCTGTAACAGCTCCTGGACAAGGCTCCGGCGACCTCGTGAGCGGCGCGACCGGTGTGTCACGATTGAGACTTGCCACGGTGCACCCAGGGGGGAATTGGATGTACGTCAGCAGGGGGGCCAGGACGGCGACCCGCACAGGGGCTTCCGCGGCGGTGCTGGGGGCGGCACTGCTGCTCGCCGCGTGTTCCACGCCGGACGGCGGGAACAAGGGGGACGAAGGCGACAAGGCCGGTGCGCGGATCACCCAGCAGCCCAAGGAGGCCGACCCGTTCTGGGTCAACCCGGACGGGAACGCGGCCCGACAGGTCGCGCAGTACGAGAAGAGCGGCAAGGACGACGAGGCCGAGCAGATCCGCAAGATCGCCCAGCAGCCCACCGGCGAGTGGATCGGCGTGGAGAATCCCGAGCAGGAGGCCCGCGGCTTCACCGAGGCCGCGGACAAGGCGGGCCGTACGGCCCTGCTGGTCCTCTACAACATCCCGCACCGCGACTGCGGCCAGTACTCCCAGGGCGGCGCCGCCGACGGCAACGCCTACCGGGCCTGGATCGACGGCGTGGCCGCGGGCATCGGCGACCGCGCGGCCACGGTGATCCTCGAACCGGACGCCGTACTGCACCTGGTCGACGGCTGCACGAAGGACGAGTTCCACGAGGAGCGCTACGACCTCCTCAGCGGCGCCATCGAGAAGCTCAAGTCCCTGAAGAACACGAAGGTCTACCTGGACGCGGGGAACGCCGGCTGGGGCCACCCCGACCAGATCTACGAGCCCCTCAAATGGGCCGGCATCGCCAAGGCCGACGGCTTCTCGGTCAACGTCTCCAACTTCTACTCCACCGAGGACTCCATCGCCTACGGCAAGCAACTCTCCTCAAAGGTGGGCAACAAACACTTCGTCATCGACACCAGCCGCAACGGCAACGGCCCGTACAAGTCCGGCGACGAGAGCGAACGCTGGTGCAACCCACCGGGAAGGGCGTTGGGAGAAACCCCGACGATAAAGACGGCAGACCCCTTGGTGGACGCGTACCTGTGGGTCAAGCGCCCAGGAGAGTCGGACGGCGAGTGCAAGGGCGGCCCGAAGGCGGGGGAGTGGTGGCCAACCTACGCATTGAAACTGGCAAAGGCTTCAACGCCCTAGGGGCGCGGGGAACTGCGCGACCAGCCACAACGCTCCCGCACCCGAAGACATAGGTGCGGGAGCGTCTTTGAAGCTAGGGAACTCGAACCCACTGAGCCTTGGACGGCGTCCCCTGATCGTCATCGACGAACAGCATGTACCACCCCGACTGCACGAGATTCTTGTTCTCCGGCACAGTCACCTTCACCTTGTCCCCCGACACCGTGAACTTCATCTCGATGGACCGCTGATCCACATCGGTCACATGAGTGGACGCACTGGGCCGAATCAACCGCACCTTCTTGATCACAGAAGCCTGCGGTGAGGTGAACGTCCCGGACGCCCCCCGAGCGATCGTCTGCGGCCCCCCGGACAGCGAAGGACGCGAATCCCGGTACAGATAAGGCGGCGTGTAGATCTCGATCCGCTGCTCGAAAACCCCCGGCTTCGTGTTCGCCGCGTCCGCGTACAACGAGTCCGACCCGAAGAACATCACCCGCCCGTCCGGCAACAGCAGCGACCCGGAGTGGTAGTTGCGCCCCACGAGAGGATCGGCCACCGACTCGAACGTGTTGGTGTCCGGGTGGTACAGCCGCGCCTGGTGGATGTTGGAGTCCCCGCGCCCGCGGTAGTCCTCCGACCCCCCGGACACCAGCACGGTGTCGTCGGGGAGGATCGACGCCTGCGGATACCGCGTCCCCTTCTCCAGCGTCGGCCCGTCCACGAACTTCGGGCTGTCCGCCTTCATGTCGACGATCCGCGTCTTGTTGCTGGACTTCGCGGACTCACCGACCCCGCCGCCGCCGATCACCATGAACTTCTCGTCCTGGGCCGGAGGCAGCAGCACGGTCCCGGAGGTCTCCATCTCCTTGGGGTCACTGAGCCCCGGGATCTTCGTGAACTTGTTGCTGTCGACGTCCCAGACGCCGGGGTCGCGCCCCACGTTGTCCGGACCGTAGCCCGCGTTCGACCCGGAGTAGAAGATCTTGCCGTTCTGCAGGAGGAACAGCGCCGGGTAGGTCGGGAACTGACGGATCTTCGAGGTGTACGTCCACTTCTTGGTCTTCGGGTCGAAGACCTCGTTCTTGCCCGGCACCAGCTGACCGATGTCGTCGAGCCCGGAGACGCTGAGGATCTTCCCGTCGCTCAGGGTGGTGAGCGTCGGATACCAGCGGGCCTCCTTCATCGGGTCGACCTTGATGTACTTCTCGGCGACCGGGTCGAACTCGAAGGCGTCCCGGATCCCCTGGAAGTCCTTCTTGTCGAGCGCGAGCTTCTGCGCGATGCCGTAGGTGTTGCGCGCGTCCGCCCCGGTCAGCCCCTGGATCCGGTAGTTGTCCTGGGTGCCGGTCTCGTACTTGCGCCCGCTCTTCTGCGCCTCGACGTAGATCCGCCCGAGCCCGGGGTCGTTGCGCAGGAACTTCCCGGTCTTCTTGTCGAAGACCTTCGTGGCCCGCTCGACGACGACCGGGTCCTTGGAGACGAAGGTCTTGCCGCCCTCCTTGCCGGTGAACTTGGTGCCCGCCGGCAGGGTGATCGGCTTGTCCGGGTTCTCGTTGTGGACGATCATCAGGCCGCCGGCCTTCGTCACGTCACCCTTGAGCTTCTCGTAGCGCTTGGTGCCGCCGGCGATCAGCAGATTGCCGTTCGCCAGCTGGGTGTGCCCTGTGCAGAAGAGGTCGGCCGGCGTCGGGACCTTCTTGATGGTGCCCTTGACCGGGTCCCAGATCCGGGTGTCGAACTTCTTCGCGTCGAAGTTGTCCTGGTTGTTGCCGGAGCCGGCCACCAGCAGCACCTTCCCGGTGCGCAGCAGCGCCGCGTGGATGGTGTTCTGCCGGTACTCCTTGGGGAACTGGACGATCTCCCACTTGCCGTTCTCGGCTTTGTACTCGGGTCTGTTGATCTGGTACTGGTGGTATTTCGCCGTCCCGAAGCGGTACAGCCACGGGCCGTTCATCCCGGCCAGCGCGAGCACCACCGCCGTACCGATCGCGAGTCGACGGGCGCGACGGCGGCCTGCACGGTCGTTCATTCCTTACGTCCCCCAAATCCACCGAGGGCGATCTGCATCGTCTGGTCGTTGCCCTCGTCGTGCGTGTGCGAGTCCGCCCAGCTCGGCTTGTGGGCCGGAGCGTGCTGGGCGGAGGGCAGCGGCTGCGGCTGGTACTCGGTCCGTGCCGCGGCCTGAGCCGGCGCCTGAGCCGGAACCACTGCGGCGGGCGGTGCGCCCGCGGACTTCTTGCGGGCCTGCCGCAGCATGTGCCGCCAGGTGAAGATCGGTGTCGCGGTGATCAGCATGGCGAAGGTCGCCCAGATGATCATCGCGGGGTGCGAGTGCCCGAGCGCGACACCGGCGCCGATCGAGCCACCGAAGATCGCGATGAAGTACCAGTGGTAGCGGAAGGTGCCGAACCACCGGTCGGGGCTGGCCGAGTCGCCCTTGGGCGTCACCACGAACTTGCTCTTGCGCCGCAGCACCGAGTCGACCAGCGCCTTCGCGTACAGCGGGGCGGACAGCGCCGACATCACCATGCCCGCGACACCGCCGGAGCCCTCGGGCTCGTGCGGCGAGACGTTGTGGCGGCGGTTCCAGATGTACAGGCCGATCTGGAGCGCGGAGGCGTTGCCGTAGAGCATCAGCCACACGGTGGGGTCGATGTTCACACCCGAGGCGCCCAGGCCCAGGAACAGCGCGCAACTCAGGGCCGCGAGGATCCAGTTGAGGGCGGACATCGGGTAGAAGATGATCATCATCGTGTAGTTGAAGAGCTTGCTCGGCGGCAGCGAGTACCAGCCCTTCCAGTACTGCTTGAGGATGGTCTCGTACGTCCCTCGCGACCAGCGCATCTGCTGGGTGAAGAAGTCGGTCCAGGCGCTGGGCCCCTCGCCGACGGCGAGGACATCCGGCGTGTAGACCGAGCGCCATTTCCTCCCCGTGGCCGGGTTCTTGTGGCGGTGGATCTCGAACCCGGTCGCCATGTCCTCGGTGATCGAGTCGTACAGCCCGCCGATCTGCTTGAGCGCGCTGATCCGTACGGCGTTGGAGGTGCCCACGAACATCGGGGCGCCGTACTTGTTGCCGGCGCGCTGGATCAGGGCGTGGAAGAGGAACTGCTGGGACTCGGCGGCCTTGGTGACGAAGTTGTCGTAGTTGCCGTAGACCTGCGGGCCGATCACGAAGCCGACGTCCGGGTCGCGGAAGAAGCCGAGCATCCGCTCCAGGTAGTTGGGCAGCGGCACGTGGTCGGTGTCGACCGAGGCGAAGAAGTCGTACTGGTCGCCGTGCGCGTCGAGCCAGGCGTTGTAGTTGCCGTGCTTGGTCTTGGCGCGGTGCGGGCCCTTGGGCTGGTTCCACTTCTCGACGCCCTTGCGGGAGAAGTGGTGCACACCGAGGCGCGCGCACACCTCCTTGACCGCCGGGTCGTCGCCCTCGTCCAGGAGCCAGACGTGCATGAGGCCGCGGTGACGGATGCGCACCGCGGCTTCCAGGGTCTTCGTCACCATCTCCAGCGGCTCCTTGCCGGGCACGAAGGAGGTGAGGAAGGCGACTCTGGTGCCGGTCTCGGGCACGACCGGGATCGGGTCCCGGGCGACGAGGGTGGCGTGCGCGTTGGACAGGACGTTCATGCAGCGGAAGAACTCGATCAGGCCGATCGAGACGAGCATCACGATGTCCAGGGCCGGCAGCCACGAGAAGGCCGGGTAGTCGCGCTCGGTCCAGTGCTCGGGCTGGAGCAGCCAGAACAGCAGGACGAGCGAGAGCACCGGGGCCGCGGCGAGCATCAGGGCGACTCTGATGCGGTGCGGTTCCTGTGAGATCAGTGAGCGGTACTGCACCTTGTAGGGCTGGCCCGGGTCGGGCTGCGTCAGGGGGCCGGCCAATCGGCTGTAGTGCTCGTAGTCGTACTTCGGAAGCGTCTTCTTTATCCGGCCCAGGGTGCCGGTCCGGTGCGAAGGCAGCCTGAGCTGAGTGGTGTCGGACGGGTCGAAATTCTGCCGGGCGCCCGTCGGCGTCGACGTCATGAGTCATCCCCCCACACGCGAACGAACCGCGTGTTGTCGTTTCCTTACGGCTGGTCAGGTCCCCCTCGACCTTCACAGACGTATCAGTGGTGGGCCGCAGTCACCACAATCTTCACAGCATTAGACAGGTAACAGCGACCTTCCGGTTGCAGACGCCCCCTCCGGCATCTTCAGCGGCGGGGCCCCTTTCCCCGCAACCCAGGCAACCGACTCCTTGCCCCCCAACTGCCGCGTATACGCAGCATCTTGCAAACCAGGGTTCTACGGCGCTCCTCATGATCGCAAGATGCGAAACGCGGTGTTTACCGGTCATACGCGTTCATTGTGGCGCCTGTCATCAAAGAGGGCCTGTCGCCCGACGAAAGCGCCTGCTGTGCCGACGCGCCACCAGGAACTCGAACCGATGCGCGTGTGTCACGGGGGGCTCGAACCGGTGTGCGTGCGCCGCCAGGGACGAGCCGGTGCGCGTGGGCCGCCGGGGACGCCCTCAACATCAAAGGCCCCAGGTTTCGCAGGAGGCCTTCGATCATGCGTGCGCCGCCAGGGACTCGAACCCCGGACCCGCTGATGCTGTGTCTTCTGGGGGATGACCCCCGGACCCCCAGCCGCCTCTTCCTGATCCTCGGGCTGCGGCATGCGGGTGTGGTGTGTCCGTCTACGTCGAAGGCCCCCCGTTTCCACGGGGGGCCTTCGATCATGCGTGCGCCGCCAGGGACTCGAACCCCGGACCCGCTGATTAAGAGTCAGCTGCTCTAACCAACTGAGCTAGCGGCGCCTGCTGACCTGCATGACTCTACCGGATGCGGGAGGGTGCCGCGGACCGCGCCCAGGGGCGCCGTACATCATTCGGACCGTCAGCATGCGTGTCCGGGTGACAGTTGAGAAACTGACGATTGTGCACAGTTGCGAACATTTCGACCTGGAGTGTGAGGGGCGCCGCATGGAGACTCCGGTATTCGAGGAAATCGATCCCGAGAAGGACTGCGACTGCCCCGGCTGCGTCCACTGGCGCCGCGTACTCCCCCGCCCGACCAGCGCTCACCCCGCCGCCGCCCGTGCCGTGATCCTCGCCGCCACGGCCGCCACCGCCCTCGGCGCCCTGCACGCGGCCCCCGCCTTCGCCGCTCCCCAGGCCCCCGCCCGCCCCCGCACCCCCACGGCCGACGAGCCCGACACCCCCCAGGGCGACAAGGCCCCCCTGCACGGCCCCGGCGCCAAACCCGCCCCCGTCAAGACCCCCACCACCACCCGCGCCGACATCATCAGGCGGGCCAAGCAGTGGGTCGCCGCGCGGGTGCCGTACAGCATGTCCGAGTACTGGGGCGACGGTTACCGGCAGGACTGCTCCGGCTTCGTCTCCATGGCCTGGAGCCTGCCGCGCAACGAATGGACCGGCAGCCTAGGCCAGTACGGCGTCCGGATCGCCAAGGACGACCTCCAGCCCGGCGACATCCTGCTCTTCCACAACCCGTCCAACCCCGAGAACGGCTCCCACGTCGTCATCTTCGGCGGCTGGACGGACTACACGCACACCTACTACCTCGCCTACGAGGAGACCCGCCCCTACGCCCGCAAGCAGGCCACCCCCTACGCCTACTGGAGCAACTCCGACCGGTACGTCGCCTACCGGTACAAGGGGCTCGCGGGCGGCACCTCGGGCGCCCAGCCGGACGGAGCCAATCCGGACGGCGCGAACCCGGACCCCGTCAACCCCGACCCCGCCAACCCGGACCCCGCCAAGCCGCAGGCCCCGGACGTCACCCCCTTCCCCGGCACCGCCTACTTCGGTCCCGGCGCCAACAACAAGTACGTCACCCAGCTCGGCCGCATGCTCGTTGCGCGCGGTGCCGGGCGTTACTACACCTCGGGACCCGGCCCCCGCTGGTCGGACGCGGACCGCAGGGCCACCCGGGCCTTCCAGCAGGCGCAGGGCTGGCGGGGCGGGGACGCGGACGGGCTGCCCGGGGCGCAGACCTGGACCCTCCTGGTGACCGGCGGCGGCAGGGACATCGGGTCCGACGGCCGGGCGGGGACGGCGGGACCGCCCGCACCCTCCTCGCACGGCGTCCCCGGTTACCCCGGGCGCGCGATGTTCCGGCCCGGCGCGACCAGCAAGTACGTCACCCAGCTCGGCCGACAGCTGGTGAAGAAAGGATTCGGCAAGTACTACACGACCGGCCCGGGCCCCCGCTGGGGCGAGCCGGACCGGCGGGCAGTGGAGTCCTTCCAACGCGCTCAGGGCTGGCGAGGCGGCGCGGCGGACGGCTACCCGGGCCCGGAAACCTGGCGCCGACTCTTCTCGTAAGCACCAAGGCATCACCTGGCCCACCCTCAGCCGACCCACCCCCCCCCACGTGGCCCGCAACCACCCCACGCGAACCACCCCACGCGAACCACCTCGCACGCACCACCCGGCACGCCCGGCACACACCACCCGGCGCGCACCAACCCGGCACACGCCACCCCCGTGACCCGGCACCACCCCGCTCGTCATCACCCGGTGCGCAACCACCCGGCGCGCACCACCCGACCCCCCCATCACCTGGCCCGCTCTCGCCCGGCCAGGCATCCCCTGTTGTGACGCATCTGGCGCGGAGGCTGGAGGCACTCATGAGTACGACCACTTCACCCACACCGGAGTCCGAGGGGCACGCACGCCCCGCCCGGCTCATCCAGAACGAGGTGACCACCGAGATCCCGGTCCATCTGCTGTTCCGCGACGACCCGGACCCGGTGTCGGTACCGCTGAAGCCCGCCGTGGTGGCCCGCAGACAGGGCACCGGCGAGCAGCCCCGCCTGCGCAGGACCGCCCAACCCGCCCCGCGCCCCGCCCCCGAGGTCGACCCCGAACTCACCGAGCGCCCCGCGCGGGTGCTGCCGGGCGCGGCGGGCGTCCTCGCCGGCGCCTGCGGTCTGGCCGGGTGCGCGGTCACCTCGTGGTGGGCGGGCGTCGTACCGCCGCTCGCCCTGGAGGCGCTGCGCCTGCCGTCGTACTCACCGGCGGGCCTGGGCCCCGCGCAGTGGGCCGCCTACGCGGGCGCCGGCGCCCTCGGCCTCTTCGGCTTCGGCGGGCTGGCCCGGGGCCGGACCGGACGGGCCTGGGTGCTCGGGCTGTTCGGCCGCTACCGGGGGACCGTCCGGCGCACCGGCCTGATGTGGGTCAACCCGCTGCTGCTGCGCCGCCGGGTCGACGTACGGCTGCGGCACTGGCGCAGCGAGCCGATGGCGGCGGCCGACGCGAGCGGGGTCGGGCTCAGGGTCGTCGTCCTCGTGGTGTGGCGGGTGCGGGACACCGCGCGGGCCACGCTCGGCGTCGACGACCACGAGACCTATCTGCGCGAGTGCGTGGAGGCCGCGCTCGCCCGGATCCCGGTGGAGGCGCCGGGCTCGGGGCGCGGTTCGGCCGACGCCGCGGGGGAGGCGCTGACCCGGCTGGTGGCCGCGGAGACCGCGCCGGTCGGCGTGCAGGTGTTCTCGGTCCAGCCGCTGCGCATCGAGTACGCCCCCGAGGTCGCCGCCGCGATGCACCGCCGCCGGATCGCCGCGCTGGACGCCCAGCACCGGGCGACCGTGCTGACGTCGGTGGTGGACTCGGTGGAGGACACGGTGACCCGGCTGACCATGCGGGGCCTGGTGGAACTGGACGACTACGAACGCAAGGCGCTGGTGAAGGACCTGACGGTCGCTTTCTCCTCGGGGTGTATGGACACGGTCAACACACGGTAATACTCTGCTACTTGGTCTAGACCTGCAAGCTCATCGAACTTCCCCCACGTTCCCAGGAGCAGCAGCATGCGCAGAAGGACCAAGTGGTACGCCACCGCGCTCGGCCTCACCACCGCCGGCACCCTCGTCCTCTCCACCGGGGGTGCCAGCAGCCACGGCTACACCGACCTCCCCATCAGCAGGCAGAAGCTCTGTCAGAACGGCACCGTGACGAACTGCGGCGACATCCAGTGGGAGCCGCAGAGCGTCGAGGGCCCCAAGGGCTTCCCGGGCGGCGGCCCGGCCGACGGACAGATATGCAACGGCGGCGTGAGCCGCTTCAGCCAGCTCAGCGCGCCCCGGACCCCGTCGGGCGGCGCCTGGCCGGCGACCAAGGTCACGGGCGGGCAGAGCTACACCTTCCGCTGGCAGTTCACCGCGATGCACGCCACGACCGACTTCAAGTACTACGTCACCAAGGCGGGCTGGAACCAGAACCACAACCTGGCCCGCTCCGACCTCAACCTCACCCCGTTCCTGACCGTCCCCTACAACGGCCAGCGACCTCCCTCCACCCTCTCGCACAGCGGCACCCTGCCGTCCGGGCTCAGCGGACGGCACGTGATCGTCGCGGTGTGGACGATCGCCGACACGACCAACGCGTTCTACGCCTGCTCGGACGTCACGTTTTGAGCGACGTTTGAGACAGTCCAGGCCTCCCCCGGGGTAGGTTCCCCCACACGATCAGTACCTGACCTCGGGGGATGCGCCATGATTGCCTTTCTCTACGTCGTCCCCGCCCTGATCATGTCCGCGGCCCTCTTCGGCGCGTACCGCGTGGTGCGGCGCTTCCGCCGGGCCGGCCGGGCATGGCGGAGCGGGCTGACGGCCGAGGCGGAGTGCCTGCGGGTGTACGGCATGGCGCGCGGCGGCGGCGACAGCATGGTGCACACGAGCCTGCGCCATGTGTACGAGTTCAGGACCCGCGAGGGCCGAGTCGTCCGCTTCGAGGAGGAGGGCGGCCCGGGGACGACGCTGGAGGGCGACATCGTCACCGTCCACTACGCCGACGGCCCCGAGGTCGTGGCCACGGCCATTCCCCGTCAGCGGCGCTCCGGGTACGGGCTCGCCACCGCCATGGCGCTCTCCTTCATCGGGGTGATCGTGCTGTTCTGCGCCGGCTTCATGGTCACCTTGGCCGTGTTCACCTCGGCTCTCCACATCTGACGCTCCGTCAATTACCGTGCGCTTCCATGGACTCCAGGAGGCGTACGGTCGCGGAGCTCGTCGCCGGACGGTGGGGCGACCACCGGCCCGGCCTGTGGTTCGAGGGTGAGTCGCTCACCCATCACGAGGTGGCGGCGGGCGCGGCGGCCCGGGCGGCCCTGCTGACCGAACTGCTGCCCCCGCAGGCTCACATCGGCGTACTCCTCGACAACACCCCCGAATATCCGCTGTGGTTGAGCGCGGCCGCCCTCGCCCGGGTGGCCGTCGCCGGCATCAACCCCACCCGCCGGGGTGCCGAACTCGCCCGCGACATCCTGCACACCGAGTGCCGCCTGCTGATCACCGAACCGGCCCGACTCCCTCTGCTGCGCGGCCTCGACCTGCCCGGCGTCCGCCTCCTGGTGACCGGCTCCGAGGAGTACGACACCCTGCTCGCGCCCTTCGCCGGTGCCGAACCGGACGCCTCCCGCGCCACACCCGACGACCGGCTTCTCCTCTACTTCACCTCCGGCTCCACCGGCGCCCCCAAGGCCGCGCTCTGCTCCCAGGGCCGCCTGGCCGCGGCCGGGTGCTCGCTGGCCGAGCAGTTCCGGCTCGGGCCGGACGGGGTGCACTACATCTGCATGCCGATGTTCCACGGCAACGCGGTGATCGCCGACTGGGCGCCCGCGCTGGCGAGCGGCGCCGGGGTCGCGCTCAGGCGACGGTTCTCGGCCTCTCGGTTTCTGGCGGACGTGCGGGCGTACCGGGCGACGTACTTCACCTATGTCGGCCGGGCCATCCAGTACGTCCTCGCCACCGAGCCCCGTGCGGACGACCGGGACCACCCGCTGCGGCTCGGCTTCGGCACCGAGGCGGGGGCGGTGGACGCGGCTGCCTTCGAGCGGCGTTTCGGGGTGCGGTTGGTGGAGGGGTACGGCTCCTCCGAGGGCGGCGCGGCGATCCAGTGGGCGCCGGGGACGCCGCCGGGCGCGGTGGGGCGGGCGGGGCCGGGGCTCGTCGTACTGGATCAGGAGACGGGTCGGGAGCGACCGCCCGCACGATTCGACGCGGCGGGGCGGCTGCTGAACGGGGACGAGGCGATAGGGGAGCTGGTGAACCGGGCGCCGAACCCCTTCGAGGGGTACTGGCGCAACCCCGAGGCGGAGGCCGAGCGGCGCCGGGACGGCTGGTACTGGACCGGGGACCTCTTCTACCGGGACACCGACGGCTACCTATACTTCGCGGGCCGCACCGACGACAGGATCCGCGTCGACAGCGAGAACCTGGCGGCGGCGATGATCGAGAACATCCTCGCGCGCTACGAGGGGGCGGAGGCGGTGGCGGTGTACGCGGTACCGGACCCGGTGACCGGCGACCAGGTGATGGCAACGATCGCAGGCACCTTCGACCCGAAGGGCTTCGCGGACTTCCTGTCAGCCCAGCCGGACCTGGGCACGAAGATGGCGCCACGGTACGTAAGGGTCGTGGCCGAAATGCCGGTCACAGCAACAAACAAGATCAACAGGGCTCAGCTGAGGAAAGAGGGCCTGAGTTGCCCCGACCCCATCTGGACCCGAGAACACGCCGAAGGGCCCTTCGCTCCCACGAAAGGCCCTTCACCGGTGCGCCGCCAGGGACTCGAACCCCGGACCCGCTGATGCTGTGTCTTCTGGGGGATAACCCCCAGACCCCCAGCCGACCTCTCGGCGTCCTGGGATACGCCGAAGGGCCTCTCGCTCCCACGAAAGGCCCTTCACCGGTGCGCCGCCAGGGACTCGAACCCCGGACCCGCTGATTAAGAGTCAGCTGCTCTAACCAACTGAGCTAGCGGCGCATGACTCTCGCCCTCCGCCTTCGGCGGCTGGCGACAGAGAAAATACTACCCGGTCGGAAGGGGTGCTTCTGACCACGGGTGAGTGAGCCAACCCAGGGGCGCGGGGCTGTATCAATATGCGGCTCCGCCGCGTGGGCGCGACCAGCCCTCACGGCCCGCAGACGGCCGACGACCTTCCGGCCCCGCCCCTAGATCGCCAGCGACAGCAGAACCGGTGCCGCCCCCCGATTCAACCGCTCCGTCGCCCGCCGCAGGCGATGCGCCTGGTCCACCGGCAGCGACAGCGCCAGGCATCCCACCAGCGACCCCGCCGTGATCGGCACCGCCGCACACACCGTGCCCACCGCGTACTCCTGAAGGTCCAGGTGGGGGACGGTAGGCGGCTGCGCCTCCAGGCGGGACAGCAGCAGCTTGTCGTTGGTGATCGTGCGGGACGTGAGGCGGGTCATGCGGTGACGCGAGAGATGGTCACGCCGGCCGTTGTGGTCCAGCTGGCTCAGCAGGCTCTTGCCGAGCGCCGTCGCATGCGCGGAGGACCTGAAGTCCACCCACTCGTTGACCGCCGGCGTCGCGGGACCGTCGGCGTACTGGTCGATGGTCACCTCACCGTCGACGTACCGGCTGATGTACACCGCCGCGCCGATGGAGTCGCGCAGCTCGTCGAGGGTGCGCTGGAGCTTGGCGCGCAGTGCCTCGTCACGGTCTTGGACGGAGCTCAGCCTGGTCAGGGCGTCCCCCGTCACATACGCACCGTCGGCCACCTGCTCGACGTACCCCTCACGCCGCAGCATCCTCAGGAGCGCGGTCAGTCGCTCCGGGCCGAGGCCGGTGGTGCGGGCGAGTTCGACGTCGGTGACTCCGGCGGTGTGCCGCGCCACGGTCTCCAGGACGCGCAGTGCGTCCTGGGCGGAGTGGTACGGCGCGGTCGGCTCGTGCTTCAGCGCCACGGTGTTCCCCCTGCGCTCGCTCGGTCGCACTACTACTGGGCCGTAATCCAGACAGCGATCCCCTCCACGATAACCGGCAAACGGCTTGCGGTGAGCGGCTGTTGACGAGATTCCGTCCCCGGGCCGGGCCTCTCAGCAGGGGCGCTGGCACGCTGGCATATGCCAAAGACATGACCCGGGTCCGGGACCTCGTAGGTTGAACTTCGTTCACTTCCCGTCGTCAGAGAACCGCGCTGAGAAATTCCCGGGTCCGGTCCTGCTCGGGCTCGCTGAAGATCTTCTCCGGCGGGCCAGACTCGATGATCCGGCCCGAGTCGAACATCAGGACCTGGTCCGAGATGTCCCGGGCGAAGTTCATCTCGTGGGTCACGCAGAGCATGGTGATGTCGGTGGTGCGGGCGATGTCCCGCAGCACGTCCAGGACGCCGGCCACCAGCTCCGGGTCGAGCGCCGAGGTCACCTCGTCGAGCAGCAGCACCCGGGGCCGCATGGCCAGCGCCCGCGCGATCGCCACCCGCTGCTGCTGCCCGCCGGACAGCTGGGTCGGCCGCGCCCCGGCCTTGTCGGCGAGCCCCACCAGGTCGAGCAGCTCACGCGCGCGTGCCTCCGCCTCGTCCTTGGACATGCCGAGCACGGTGACGGGCGCCTCGGTGATGTTGCGCAGGACCGACATGTTCGGGAACAGGTTGAACTGCTGGAAGACCATCCCGATCTTCTTGCGCACCTCGCGCAGCTGCTTCTCCGGCGCCGGGAACAGCTTCTCCCCGTCGACGGTGACCGTGCCCTCGTCGGGCTTGGTCAGCGTCATCAGCATCCGCAGGATCGTGGTCTTGCCGGACCCGGAGGGACCGATCAGCGTCACGTGCTTGCCGGAGTCGACCGAGAAGGTCAGCCGGTCCAGGACGGTGTTGGACCCGAAGCGCTTGGTGACGTCCTCGAAGCGGATCAGCTCACTGCCGTCCACCGGCGGGTTGGTGTTCGCGTCGGGTTCTTTCATGAGGGGAGTGTCAGCGGACAAGACGTCGCTCCAGGGATCGCAGAAGAAGGGAGGCCAGATAGGAGATGACGATGAAGGCCACGCCGATCACGGTCAGCGGCTCGGTGAACTGGAAGTGCTCCTGGGCGAACAGCCGCGCCTGGCCGAGCATCTCCAGGACCGTGATGACCATCAGCATCGGGGTGTCCTTGAGCATCGAGATCACGTAGTTGCCGAGGGCCGGCACCACGCGGCGGATCGCCTGCGGCAGGATCACCACCTGCCAGGTCCTGACCCGCGGCAGGTTCAGCGCCGTCGCCGCCTCCCACTGGCCGGCGGGCACCGCCTCGATACCGGCCCGGTAGACCTGCATCGTGTACGTCGAGTAGTGCAGCCCGATCCCGATGACACCGGTGGCCAGCGCCGAGAGGGTCACGCCCCACTCGGGCAGCACGTAGAAGAGGAAGAACAGCTGGACCAGCAGCGGGGTGTTGCGCACGAACTCCGTGACCACCCCGACCGGCCAGCGCACGAACCGCGAGGGCGCGCGCATCAGCAGCGCCCACACCAGGCCCAGCGCGAAGGAGATCAGCGAGCCGAGCGCGAGGGCCTGCAGGGTGACCAGCAGACCGTCCCAGAACTGCGGCATGAAGTCGCTTACGGCATTCCAGTCCCACTCCATCAGATGCCACCTCCGACCGGCTCGGGCACCTTCACCTCACGGGTGGGCGCCTTGCCGACCCCCGCCTTCAGCTTCTTCTCCAGGCCCCGCATCAACCGCGTGAGCAGGAAGGCGATCACGAAGTAGATGAGCAGCAGATACGTGTAGATCCCGGCGCTCTCCTGGAGCGCGAGCCGCACCAGGTTGCCGCTGAAGGCCAGGTCGCCCATGCCCATCACGGACACCAGCGCGGTGCCCTTGAGCAGCTCGACCAGCAGGTTGGAGAACGGCGGGATCATCTCCGGCACCGCCTGCGGCAGCAGGATCAGCCGCAGCCGCTGCCAGGGCGTGAAGCTCAGCGCGATCCCGCCCTCCTGCTGCGCCGGGTCGACCGCCTTGAGCGCCCCGCGCACGATCTCGGAGCCGTACGCCCCGTAGGTCAGCCCGAGCGCGAGGGTGCCCGCCCACATGGGCACGAGCTGCCAGCCGAAGGCCGGGGGCAGCACGAAGAACACCCAGAAGATCATCACCAGCGCCGAGGTCCCGCGGAACACCTCGGTGTAGAGGCCCGCGAGGAAGCGGACGATCCACAGCCGGTGGGTGCGCAGGACACCGACCACGAAGGACACCGCGGCGGCCAGCAGCGAGCTGAACACCAGCAGCTGGACCGTCGTCCAGACGCCCTTGAGCACCAGTTCCCAGAGTCCGGAGGTCATCCGCCGCAGAGCTCCTTCGCGGTCAGGTCCGTCATCTCGGCCCGCGTGAACCCGAAGGGCCTCAGGACCTGGAACAGCTCCCCGCTCTTCTTCAGCTTCCGCAGCTCGACGTTGAAGGCGTCCCGCAGGTTGGTCTCGGTGCGGCGGAACGCGAAGGCGCCCCCGTCGACGTGCGGCTTGCCGCCCACGGTCGGGGCGAAGGCCTTCGTCGCCTCCGCCTTGGCCGATTTCTTCACCACCTCACGGGTGGTCAGCGCGGTCCCGGCGAACACGTCGACGCGTCCCGCCTCCACCGCGTTCAGCCCCGCGACCTGGTCCGGCACGATCAGGATGTCGCTCTCCTTGTACCCCGCCTCGACGGCGTACTGGATCTCCGCGTAACCGGTACCGGTGGCGAACTTCGCCTTCTTCTCGACGACGTCCTTGTAGTTGTGAAGACCTTTTGGATTTCCCTTGCGCACGATGAAGGAATCGAGCATCTGATAGTCGGGATCCGCGAAGATCACCTGTTCGCAGCGTTCCGGTGTGACATACATCCCGGCCGCCACGACATCGAACTGCTGCGAATTCAGTCCGGGAATGAGCGAGCCGAACTCGGTCGGCACCGGCTGCACTTTTTCCACGCCGAGCCGCTTGAAGACGACCCTTGCGAGTTCGGGTGCCTCACCGGTCAGTTCACCGTTCTTGTCGATGTAACCGAAGGGGATCTCACCCGCGATTCCCAGCCGTACGACACCTGTCGCCCGCAGCCGGTCGAGCAGGTCGCCGCCCCCCTTGGTCGAGGCGGTGGCCACGCGTGAGCAGCCCGCGGCGCCCAACGCGCCGAGCGCCGCCACCCCCGCGAGCAGCGACCGGCGGGTGGTTCCCGATATGTGTGCGCCTTGTTCCAGTGGTGGAGCCATGGCGGCGCGGCTACCCGAGCGGATGCGAGTTATGCAGACTGATTTGAGCCCCGTTTTCCGTCGAGGCCCTCTTGACCGACGGGGGACCATGGAGTGCATGGCTGACCGTTACATCGAAGTCTCGCTGGTCAAGCGCGGGATCACCGCCACGGCAAAGCTCCTCGACGACCGGGCGCCGATCACCTGCGCCGCCGTGTGGAGCGCCCTTCCGCTCGCCGGTGACGTCTATCACGCGAAGTACGCCCGCAACGAGATCTACGCGCTCTTCACTCCGTTCGCGGAAAACGAACCGCCCCTGGAAAACCCGACAGTCACCCCGATTCCCGGAGATCTCTGCTATTTCTCCTTCGCGGGCACACAGCTCGGCACGCAGTCCCACGGCTACGACCGGGAGGTCCGCCCGGACGCGACCGTCGTCGACCTGGCCCTCTTCTACGAACGCAACAACATCCTCCTGAACGGCGACGTCGGCTGGGTGCCGGGGACCGTGTGGGGCCAGGTGACCGAGGGCCTGGACGCCCTGGCGGAGGCCTGCAACGACCTCTGGCGCGCAGGAGCCCTCGGCGAAACCCTCCGCTTCAGCCGCGCCTGACGCCCACCGAGGGCCGGATCTGGAGCTCACCCGTCCGCCGGGCCCCGCGCTCCCGTCCGCCGGGTCCTGAGCTCACTGCCCACCAGCCCGGCGCTCACTGCCCACCGGCCCGGCGCTCACCGTCAGCCCGGCCCGGTACTCACTGCCGGCCGGCCTGGCGCTCACCGCCCACCGGGCCTGGCGCTCAACGCCCACGGGCCCCAGCCCTCACCGTCAGCCCGCCCGGTACTCACTGCCGGCCGGCCTGGCGCTCACCGCCCACCAGGCCTGGCGCTCACCGCCAGCCGGGCTAGTGCTCACCATCCACCGGCCCCGGCGTCAACTCCCGCCGTGCCCGCCGCTCGCTGCCCCCGGCCGGATCCCCGCCGCCCCCGCCTCGAACAGCGCGTGGGCCGCCCTCAGTACCAGGTCGTCCCGGTGTCGGGCCGCGACGATCTGGAGGCCCACCGGCAGGCCGTCGGCGTCCGTGCCGACGGGGACGGTCGCCGCCGGCTGCTGGGTCATGTTGAAGGGGTAGGTGAAGGGCGTCCAGCCGGTCCAGCGCTGATGGCCTGAGCCCTTGGGGACCTCGGCGCCCGCCTCGAACGCCGTGAGGGGCAGGGTCGGGGTGACGAGGAGGTCGTAGGAGTCGTGGAAACGGCCCATGCGGCGGCCGAGTTCCATCCGGACGTCCACCGCGGCGAGGTAGTCGAGCGCGCTCATCCTCGCCCCGAGGGCGCAGATCTCCCTGAGACCCGGGTCCAGCAACTCCCGTTGGTGCGGCCCCAGATGCTGGGTCACCCGGGCCGCCCCGCTGAACCACAGGGTGTGGAAGGCGTCCACCGGGTCGGCGAAGTCGGGGTCGGCCTCGGTGACGTACGCCCCGAGTCCGGCCAGCCGCTCCACGGCCCGCCGTACCGCCGCGGCGACCCCGGGCTGGACCGCCACCTGGCCGCCGAGGGACGGCGAGTACGCGACCCGCAGGCCCCGCACCCCGCCCCCCAGAGCCGCGGAGTACGGACCGGCCGCGGGGCCGAGCGCCGACCAGTCGCGGGAGTCCGGCACCCCGATCACGTCGAGCAGCAGGGCCGCGTCGGCCGCGTCCCGTGTCATCGGGCCCACGTGGGCGAGCGTGCCGAAGGCGCTCGCCGGGTACAGCGGCACCCGGCCGTACGTCGGCTTCAGGCCGAAGATCCCGCAGAACGCGGCCGGGATACGGACACTGCCACCCCCGTCCGTGCCGAGCGCGAGCGGCCCCGCGCCCAGCGCCACGGCCGCCGCGGCGCCCCCGCTGGAGCCCCCCGAGGTGCGCGTCGGATCGTACGGATTGCGGGTCACACCCGACAGCGGCGAGTCCGTGACGCCCTTCCAGCCGAACTCCGGTGTCGTGGTCCTGCCGAGGAACACCGCGCCGCTCTCCCGCAGCCGCGCCACCGAAGGGGCGTCCTCGTCCCACCTCCCGCTCTCCGCGATCGTCCTGGAGCCCTTGAGCGTCGGTGTCCCGCGCATCAGCAGGATGTCCTTCACCGTGACCGGTACGCCGTCCACCGCGCCGGACGGCTCCCCGCGCCGCCAGCGGTCCGCCGACGCGCGGGCCTGCGCGAGGGCCTCCTCACCGCTCAGGCGCACGAAGGCGTTCACCTCCGGCTGGATCTCCGCGGCCCGGTCGAGCGCCGCCCGGGTCGCGTCGACGGGGCTGAACTCCCCCCTGCGGTACCCCTCGACGAGTTGTACGGCGGTCAGTCCGGTGAGGTCCTGCATCTGCTGCCCCTCCGCTCGGCGTTCAGTGCCCTGGCACGTACCCGCGCTGCTTGTCGACCACGTTCACGAGAGACCTGCCCGCGTCCCAGCGCTCGTACATCTCCACGAACTGCGCTGCGAGTTCGTCCCGCCAGCCGACGGTGTCGCCGCTCATGTGCGGGGACACGATCAGACCGGGGACGTGCCACAACGGGCTGTCCGGCGGCAGCGGTTCGGTGTCGAAGACGTCGAGGGCCGCGCCGGCGATCCACCGCTTGGAGAGCGCCTCCACCAGGGCCTCCTCCACGACCAGTTGGCCCCGGCCGATGTTGATGAACCGCGCGGAGGGCTGCATCATCCCGAAGCGGCGGGCGTCGAACATGCCCCGGGTCTCGTCCGTGAGCGGGGCGGCCGCGATCACCCAGTCCGCGCGGGCCATCAGCCGGTCGAGGTCGTCGGGGCCGTGGATCCCGGTGCGGGAACGACGGCCGACCAGCGCGGTGGTGATGCCGAGCGCCTTGAGGGTGGCGACGATCGCCCGGCCGATGGGCCCCGACCCGACGACACACGCGCGCGTGCCGGCCACCCGCTGCGACTCCCGGTGCCGCCACACGCCCTCCCGCTGGAGCTCCAGCGTCCGGGGCAGGTCCTTGGCCATCGTCAGCACCAGCGCGGCGACGTACTCGGCGATCGGCCGGTCGAAGACCCCGCGCGCGTTGGTCACCCTGGTGTCCGAGGCGACGAGTTCCGGGCACATCAGGTGATCCACGCCCGCGCTCGCCGTGTGCACCCAGCGCGGCCGCGGGCCCTCGCCCGGCCACGCGTCCCGCACCGCGGTCGAGGCGAAGTCCCAGACCAGCAGCACATCGGCCGACGGCAGCCGCTCGGCGAGCGTGGTCGCGTCCGCGTGCTCGATCCGGGCCCGGCCGGTGAGCCTGCCGAGCCGCGGAGGGGGGTCGGCGTCGAGGACGAGAAGGGTGGGGACGGACATCGAGGCACCGTTTCTGCGGAGAACCGCGCGGGTCACGAGAGCCGCACGGGCGGTTTCTGCATATTCATGCGGGTCGGCCGACCTTTTTCCGCCGGTTTCCGCGGCGCGGCCGAGCGTCTGACGTGGGCGGAAACACCGGGGGCTGTTTCGGTGTGACGTGGGCGTGACATGGGCGGATTGACCACGCTCGCACCCGAACCTACCTTCGTCAACACGGGCGTTGCGCACGTTCCGCTGTCCCCCCGTCTCTCACCGTGAGGCCGGTCATCGCCATGGACGTTTCCTTTCTCGGTGGCCCGCGCCCGCAGCGCGGTGTCGGTGTCGTGGCCCCCTTCGACTTCGCGCTCGACCGCGAGCTGTGGCGCTGGGTCCCCGAGGAGATCTCGCTCCATCTGACCCGCACCCCGTACGTCCCCGTCGAGGTCAGCCTCGACCTGGCCCGGCTGGTCAGCGAGCACGAGACCCTGCACGAGGCCGTGCGCACCATCAACGCCGTCACCCCCGAGGTCGTGGCCTACGCCTGCACCTCCGGCAGCTTCGTCGGCGGGATCGCGGGGGAGCGGGCCATGTGCGCGGCCATGACCAGGGCGGGCGCGGTCCCCTCCCTGACCACCTCCGGCGCCCTCCTGGACGCCCTCGCCGAGCTCGGCGTGAGCCGGGTCGCCCTGGTGACGCCGTACACGGTCTCGGTCACGCGGTCCCTTGAGGAGTACGTCGCCGAAGCGGGCGTCTCCGTCACCGGGTGCGCCTACATGGGGCTGACCCGGCACATCTGGAAGGTGCCCTACCGCCAGGTCTCCGAGATGGCCCACAAGGCCGTACGGGCCGACGCCCAGGCCCTGTTCATCAGCTGCACCAACCTGCCGACGTACGACGTCATCCCGCAACTGGAGGCGGAGCTGCGCATACCGGTGATCTCGGCCAACCAGGTGACCATGTGGGCGGCGCTGCGCCGACTGGGTACCCGAGCCGTGGGACCGTACCAGGCGCTGATCGATCCGGCGGCGCGGAGCGGTCCCGTGCGCCCGGAGATTCCGGGTCTGCCGGAAGTCCGGGGACTGCCGGACGGAGAACAGCAGCAGGAAGGCTGGACATGACCGCTCTCGGATTCCTCTACCCGGGCCACTCCGCCGAGGACGACTATCCACGCATCGAGCAGCTCCTGGGCAGCGACATCCGCCTGGACGTGGTCCACACCGACATCGGCACGGACGCCCACCGCGTGGACGCCCTGCGCGAGATGGGCTCGCCCGAGCGGCTGGCCGCGGGCGTCGAGCAACTGCGCATGTCGGGCGCCGAGTCCGTGGTCTGGGCCTGCACCAGCGGCAGTTTCGTCCACGGCTGGGAGGGCGCCCACGAGCAGGTCCGCACCCTGGCCGTCACGGCCGGCCTGCCCGCCTCCTCGACCTCCTTCGCCTTCGTGCACGCGGCCAAGGAGATCAGCGCCGGGCGGGTGGCGGTCGCGGCGACCTACCCGGACGACGTGGCGGGACTGTTCGCCGAGTTCCTGCGGGCGGGCGGGATCGAGGTCCGCCAGGTCCGCGGCGCCGGGATCATCACCGCGGCCGAGGTCGGCACCTGGGGCGAGGAGGAGGTCTTCACGCTGGCCCGGGAGGCCGACTCGCCGGATGCCGAGGCGGTCCTCCTCCCGGACACGGCCCTGCACACGGCCACCCACATCCCGGCCCTGGAGAAGGACCTCGGCAAGCCGGTCCTCACGGCGAACCAGGTCACCGTCTGGGAGGCCCTCCGCCTGACGGACCGCAGGGTCAACGCACCGTCCCTGGGCGCCCTGTTCACGAAGGAGCCGATCGTCCAGGTGTGAGACCGGGGCGTGAACGCGGGACGTGGGGGTCCGGCCATGACCGACCGCCGGCCATGGCCGGATCCCTACCGCCTGCGCGAGGGAGCCCCGTCACATCCCGCACCGGGCCGTCACATCCGGTGCCGGCTTCCTGTCCCGTCCCGTGCCGGGTTCCTCTCGCATGCTCGCCCGGAGCCCTGTCGCCTGCCGGATCCGAGGTTCCCCGCATCCGCGTGCCCGGCCCGTCCCGTCCCGCGCGGCTTCCGTCACATCCGGGACCGACGGCGGACCGAGCGGAGTCGCATCGTCAGGCCCAGGGCCAGCATGATCAGGGCCGCGGCGCAGTAGCCCCACGAGCCGGTGCCGCGGACGGCGTCGACGGAGGCCAGGACGGCCCACAGGGCGGCCACCACGCTCAGCGCGGTCCAGGCGATGTCGGCGATACGGATGGACAGCTGGGCTTCCTGCCGGGTCCCGGGTTCGAGCGGCCCGAGCTCCGACGGGCCCGAGGTGTTCTCCCTCGTCATGGGCGATCCCTCCGGTCTGTGAGGTGGTGCGCTCTGGGTACCCGGGGGCCCCTGCGGCAAGCGGCGGGCGCCGGACGGGATGTGGAAGCCCGGGCTCCATGGACACCGGAGACCCGGAGCCACGGACAGGCGCGACCGCGTCCGGGAATAACCGGGGACAGTCTCCTGTTGTCGCCAGGACGACAGCGCACGGCTCACGAGCAGGAGGCACCCCACCGTGGCGGAAGACGAGATCCGAGGTACTGCCGAGGGCACCGCCCCCGTACCGCTCTCGGTCCTGGACCTGGTCACCGTCGGCGCCGGCCGCACGGCCACCGACGCCCTGCGCACCAGCGTCGCCATCGCGCGGCTCGCGGAGTCCCGCGGCTTCCACCGCTACTGGGTCGCCGAGCACCACTCCATGCCGGGCGTGGCGTCCTCCTCGCCCGCGGTGATCCTCGCCCACCTCGCCGCCCACACCACCCGCATCCGGCTCGGCTCGGGCGGCGTCATGCTCCCCAACCACGCCCCGCTGGTGATCGCGGAGCAGTTCGGCACGCTGGAGGCGATGGCCCCCGGCCGCGTCGACCTGGGCCTCGGCCGCGCCCCCGGCACCGACGGCGCCACCGCCGCCGCCCTGCGCCGCACCGACCGCCTGCACGAGGGCGCCGACGACTTCCCCGAGCAGCTCATGGAGCTGATCCGCTTCCTGGACGACGACTTCCCGGACGGCCACCCCTACCGCCGTATCCACGCGGTGCCCGGCCCGATCCAGGCGACCTCGCCCGGCGGCGTCCAGTCCCCGCACCGCCCGCCGATCTGGCTGCTCGGCTCCTCCGGCTTCAGCGCCCGGCTGGCCGGCTCCCTCGGCCTGCCCTTCGCCTTCGCGCACCACTTCTCGGCGCAGAACACCATCCCCGCCCTGGACCTCTACCGCGAGTCCTTCCGCCCCTCCGCCGTCCTCGACGAGCCGTACGCCCTCATCGGCGTCTCCGCCCTCGCCACCGACGACGAGAAGGAGGCCCGCCGCCAGGTCCGCGCCGCCGCCCTCAACATGATCCGGCTGCGCACCGGCCGCCCCGGCCTGGTCCCCACCCCGGAGGAGGCGGAGGCCTACGAGTTCAGCCCGATGGAGGAGGAGTTCGCGAACTCCTGGAACGCCAACGTGATCCACGGCACCGCCGACGAGGTCCGCGCCGGCCTCGACGACCTCCACAAGCGCACCGGCGCCGACGAGCTGATGCTCACGGGCAACGCCCACAGCGGTGACGTACGCCTGCGCTCCTACGAACTGATCGCCGACGCCTACGGGTTGCCGACGGCCTGACCCTCAGCCGGTCTGCCCCTCAGACCTGGGCGCCCATCAGCCCGGAGATACGATCCGGCGACACCGGCCGCGAGTACAGCCAGCCCTGGCCGGTGTCGCAGCCGATGCGGCGCAGCCGGGTGGCCTGGGCCGAGGTCTCGACGCACTCCGCGGTGACGGTCAGGCCCAGGCGGTGGGCCAGCTGGATCATCGCCTCGACGACGACCTCGTCGGCCGGGTTCGGCGGGACGCCCTCACCCTCGTACTGGAAGCCGCGCACGAAGGAACCGTCCAGCTTCAGCACCGACACCGGCAGCCGGCTGAGGTAGGCGAGGTTCGAGTAGCCCGTGCCGAAGTCGTCGATGGCGATGCCGACGCCCATGTCGCTCAGCGCCTGGAGGGCCTGGAGCGGACGGCCCGCCGAGCCCATCACCGCGGACTCGGTGAGTTCGAGCTGGAGCAGGTGCGGGGCGAGGCCGGTCTCGGCCAGGGTCTTCGCCACGTCCGCGACCAGGTCGGAGTCCCACACCTGACGGACCGCCACGTTGACGCTGACGAAGATCGGCGGTTCGTCGGGGTGGTCCAGCTGCCACTGCCGGGCCTGGCGGCAGGCGGTGGCGAGGATCCAGCGGCCGAGCGGGACGATCGAACCGTCCTCCTCGGCCAGTGCGATGAACCGATTCGGCGTCAGCATCCCGAACTGCGGGTGGTTCCAGCGCACCAGCGCCTCCACCCCGCGCAGCCGCCCGTCCTCCATGCCCACCAGCGGCTGGTACTCCAGCTGGAACTCGCCGCGCTCGATGGCCGGGCGAAGCGTGGAGGCGAGCGCCTGACGGGTCATGCGGTGGGCGTTGCGCTCGGGGTCGAAGAGCGTCCAGCGGTCCCGGCCGTCGGCCTTGGCCCAGTACAGGGTGGTGTCGGCGGCCTGCATCAGCCCGGTCGCCGAGGTGCCCTCCGCCCGCCGCTCGACCACTCCGATCGACGCGGAGACCGACATCCGGTGCCCCGAGACGTCGAAGGGTGCCTGGATCGCCTTCAGCAGGGCCTCGGCGAGGTCGGCGAGCTGCTCGGTGCCGGTGGAGTCCTCGACCAGCAGCGCGAACTCGTCGCCGCCCAGTCGCGCCACCAGGGGAGCGGTCGCCCGGCCCTGTCCTGCCTCGTCCGCGCAGCGGGTGAGCCGCTCGGCGACGGCGGCCAGCAGCCGGTCCCCGACCCGGTGGCCGAGGGTGTCGTTGACCGCCTGGAACCCGTCGAGGTCCAGGTAGCACAGCCCGATCCGGCCCGTGCCGCCCTGTTCGTACGACTCCGGCTCCAGCGCGGCCGTCAGCCGCTCGAAGAACAGGGTGCGGTTGGGCAGCCGGGTCACCGGGTCGTGCATCTGCAAGTGCCGCAGCCGCGCCTGGAGTTCACGCCGGGCGGTGATGTCGGCGACGGACAGCAGCACGCCGGGCGTGCCGTCGGCCAGGGGCGTGATCGTGATCTGCGCCCACATGGAATGACCGTCGGGATGCTTGAGCCGCCGCTTGCAGCGCAGCTTCGCCTGCCGTCCGCGCAGCACCTCGCGGTAGGAGTGCCAGGTGCGCGAGTCCGAGCTCAGGTCCACCAGATCGGCGGCCACGGCCCCGGTCAACTCCCGCGGTACGGCTCCGAGCAGCTCGCCGAAGGCGGGGTTGGCGTCGACGACCGTGCCCTCGCGGTCCACCACCGCCATGGCCAGCGGCGCCGCCGCGAAGGCCGCACGGTGCGACGGAGGCTCGGTACGGGTAGCTGTTGTGATGTCACTCTCTGTTACGGCCGACCCGTCGAGGTCTGCCGCGGGCGCCGGCCCTTCGGACGTTCCGTTCACCGCTAGCTCCCGCAGTGCACTCGATCGCTGTCCGCGCAGGAAAGTGTGCCGATCATAGAGGCTGCCCTGAGGCCCTTCCAGCCATTGCCCAGTCTCGCGGACCGGCAACCCCTTCTGGCAGATCGTTTCTGCCCGCAGCTGGACGGGTTCTTCGGGCCCGGGACCAGTTGTGACGTTCCGTGAGCGATTCGGGGGTGTCGGCCGGTCCGGCAGGTCACGCCAACTCACTCATCCGGTGCAGATAAACAGGGCGTATTACTGCAAAACCACACAGGCTGGGTGCGGTATCCCGTGAACCGTTCCCGGAGGTCCTGTTGCCGCGCCCGTTTCCGCGCACTCTTCCGCGCCCCCGACTGCGCAGCACCGCCGCCGTGTTCACCACCATGGCGGCCCTCGCCGCCACCTCCCTCGTCACCGGACCCTCGGCGGCCGAACCCTTCTCCTCGGCGCCCTGCACCCTGGAGCGCACCGACGCCCACCACTCGGAGGGCGTGGACACCTGGAACAGCGCCTATCCGCGCCCGGCCCGCGCCCTCGACGCGGTGATGGTCTTCCTCTCCTTCCCGGACGCCCCGCCCCTGACCAGCCCCGTCGAGCTGACCGCCGATCACTTCCCGGCCACCACCCGCTTCTTCGAACACGCTTCCTATGGCCGCTTCGCCCTGCACCCGCACCCCCTGCGGCACTGGATCCGGATGCCGCGCCCGTCGACGGCGTACGCCATACAGCGCGACTGGAGCGCCACCGACCGCTCCGCCTACCTCCGTGACGCGCTCGCCGCGGCCGACCCTCAGGTCGACTTCTCCCGCTACGACGTCGTCTACTTCGTGGCCGACCCGGACGCGCCCGGCGTCGACTCGGACGCCACGAAGGTCGTCAACCTGGACGTGCCGCTGCGGGCGGACGGCACGGACATCCGCCGGGTGGTCACCGTCTTCGAGAAGCACCCGCCGGACCGGCTGGTGCTGGCCCACGAGACCGGGCACGTCTTCGACCTGCCGGACCTCTATCACCGGCCCGCGGACGGCAAGGGCGACTGGGACACGTACGTCGGCGACTGGGACCTGATGGGCAGCCAGTTCGGTCTCGCCCCGGACCTGTTCGCCTGGCACAAGTGGAAGCTGGGCTGGCTGGAACGGCGGCAGGTGACGTGCGTACGGGGGCCGAAGCCGAGGCGCCTGACGCTGGAGCCGCTGGAGACCGGCCCCGGCAACGCCGGCATCTTCGGCCTGGGCCGCGGCACCAAGCTCGCGGTGGTCCGCACCGGCGCCGACAGCGCGCTCGCCTTCGAGGCGCGGGGCGCGGTGGGCAACGACGCGGCGGTCTGCCGCCAGGGCATCCTGATCTACCGCGTCCACAGCGGCGCCGCGTCCGGCGGCGGCCCCATCCAGGTCATCGACGCCCACCCCCACACCGAGGCCTGCTGGGAAAACTCCGTCTACCCACCCCTGGCGGACGCCCCGGTGGACACGGGCGAGAGCTTCACGGTGCCGGACACAAAGGTCCGCCTGAAGGTGACGGACCGAACATTGTCGGGGGCGTGGAATGTGGAGATCACGGCGGGATGACCCCCGGGTACGCGAAAGGCCCCCCGCTCGTGCGAGGGGCCTTCACTGTCGGTGCGCCGCCAGGGACTCGAACCCCGGACCCGCTGATTAAGAGTCAGCTGCTCTAACCAACTGAGCTAGCGGCGCCTGCTGACGTCGTAGACCTTAGCATCCTGATCGGCCGGGGGAAAAATCGAAATCCGCACGGCGTTCCGGGCCGCGCGGACGGCCGCCCAGACCAGGATTTCCGGGCCCGGCAGCCAGGGGTGGCGGGTGTCCGGGGCGACCAGCCAGCGCGAGGTCAGTCCGGAGCTCGCGGCGCTCAGCGGGGCCGGGACGGTCACCGCGTCGCCCGTGCCGTGACACAGCAGCGGCGGGATCGCCCCCGTACGTCCGAACTCCTCCCACCGCAGCAGCGACGGCAGCCGCTGAGCCGTACCCGGCGCCGAGAACAACAGCATCCGACCCCGCAGTGTCGCCACCGGCCCCGAGCCCGGCCCCTCGTCCCACAGCCGGTCCAGCATCCGGCGCCCGAACATCACGGGAGCGCTGACCACGTCGAAGGCGGTGCCGCACGGCAGCACCACCGGGGCGGTGGGCCGCTCCTCCCACAACGACAGGGTGCTGCGCGGATACGTTCCTGCCGAGGCGAGCCAGGCGGCCCCGTCCGCGGTGACGCCCGAGATGTCGAACCGGTCGGAGAAGGGTTCCTCGCGTGTGCTCATGTCATCTACAGGTACCGGGCGTGAGCGCGCGATTCCCGAGGGTTGCGGGAACCCGGGACAGGGGAGGGTGGAGGGGAGTATCTTGCCCGCCTGGCATATGCCAAAGCTTTACTCGGGGGCTACGGCTGCTACGGCCGCCGCGGGGGACGCCGACTCAGACGGGGTCGGCGTGGCCGCGCCCGCCGCCCTCCGCACCGCGCAGCAGATCGCGGCCGTACTCGACCATCTTCTTCGCGTAGTCCTCGGTCCACTCGGCGCGCTCGGCGATGTCCGCCGGGGTGAGCCGGTCGAAGCGCCGGGGGTCGGCCAGCTGGGCCGCCGCCATCGCCTGGAACTCGACCGCACGGTCCGCCGCGGCGCGGAACGCCTGCGCCAGCTCGGTGGCCCGGGTCAGCTGCGCGCGGGGGTCGTCGATCGACTCCAGATCGAAGAAGTGCTCCGGGTCGTCGGCCACCTGCGCGGGCTCGAACAGCAGGGGCGCGGGGCGTAGCCGCGGTTCGTTCCGACGCGGCGTGGGCTCCGCCATGTCTTCATCCTCCTCGTACCTCGTCCGTACCGACGGCCCACCTGTGCATGGGCCACCGTCCATTGTCCCGCGCCCGTGCAAGAGGGCGGCACACCTCCGGCGGTACCAAGCGCTACGCCCCCGGCGATGTTCCCGCTCACCCCCTCCAGGAGACCTGGTGCTCCGCCAGCCGTACCGAGGGTGGGAGTCGCCGCTCACTCCCGCCACGCCACCCGGTGCTCCGCCAGCCGCGCCAGCACCGCGTGGTTCGCCTCCCAGCCGTCCGGGGCTGTATCATCGGCCGCCTCCGGCGGCGGGCCGGACTCCGTCCGGCGGGTGGGGTGGGGATCGCCGCTCACTCCCGCCACGCCACCCGGTGCTCCGCCAGCCGTGCCAGCACCGCATGGTTCGCTTCCCAGCCGTCCGGGAACTTCACCAGCGTCCCCAGCTGGACCGGCTCCGTCGACGGGTAGTCGTCCAGCAGGTCGCTCACGCCCGCCCGGCACACCACGATGCACGCGTGGCGGTGGCGGGAGGCCAGGACGCACAGGCGGCCCGTCTCCAGGTGGAAGGCGGTGGCGTCGGGGCGGCCGGAGAGCGGGTGGAGGACGACCGTGACGTCGTACTCGCGGCCCTGGAGACGGTTCGCCGTGTCCACGGTGACGTCGCTGACGCCCAGGTCGGCCAGCGCCGCGCGGACGGCCGCCGCCTGGTCCCGGTGCGCCGTGCCGACGGCGATCCGGTCGGCGGTCAGCGGCGCGGGATCCGGTGAGCGCTCCGACGTGGCCACCCCACCCCGGTCCAGCAGCCGCCGTACGACCGCCGCCACCGCCCGCACCGCCTCCGGGTCCGTGCGCGGAGTGTGCCGCGCGGGCAGCTCCAGCAGGCCCCAGCCGGATTCCGCCGCCGCGTCGATCACCTTGTCCGGGCCCGAGCCGTCCGAGGGGACTGCGAAGGCCAGCCGGCGGTCGTCGTGGCCGGTGCCGCTGCGGAAGGGGGTGTACGGGTAGAAGGCGTCGGAGACGAGCGGCGCGGCGGAGGCCGGGAGGCGCCAGGACACCGGCAGGCGGTGCTGCGGCAGCTCGGGGTTGTGCGCCAGCAGGGTCGTCACCGCCGAGGCCGAGGGGTCGTACGACAGCCCCGCCCACTGCTCGCTGCCCACGATCGCGAACGGGTCCAGCTGCCCCGGGTCACCCACGAACAGCGCCCGCTCGAACAGCCCCGCCACCGCCAGCAGCGAGTCCGAGCGCATCTGGTACGCCTCGTCCACGATGGCGTGCGCCCACGGCTCGTCGACCTTCACGTGCCCCCACTTGGCGGCCGTGGAGATCACCACCGGCAGCCCGGTCAGATCGCCCGCCTTCGCCGACTTCCGCACCTGCGGCAGGTCGTCCAGCGCCTTGTCGTACGGGTCGGCGTCACTGCTGTGCAGCCGCCCGACCGGCAGCTCGGGGTTCTTCTCGGCGAGCCTGAGGACCAGGTCGTCGACCTGCGCGTTGGTCTGTGCGACCACCATCAACGGGCGCCCCGCGTCGGCCAGTTCCAGCGCCGCGCGGACGACGAGGGTCGACTTGCCGGCGCCTGGCGGGGAGTCCACGACGACACCGCGGTGGGGGTCGTGCAGGGTGTCGCGCAGGATCGCGTCGGTGGCCCGCGCGGCCTCGGCGCCGGGGTCGAAGGCCGCGTGACTCCGGGGAGCCTGGGTGGTCACAGCACGTCCTCCGGGGTCACGGGATCGGCGGTCTCCGGCACGGCCTCACCGGGCGGACCGCCGTGCGTCCAGGGCGTGTCCTCCGGGTCGGGCAGCTTCGCGCCGCCACGCTGCTCGTGCTCGAAGAGCGTGAAGCACACGCGGTCGCCCTTCTCCGGCACCGACCCGGTCTCGGGCTCCTTGCCGCGCCCCATCTTGTCGAGGATCTTGAGCACGACCAGGGCGCCCTCCTCCTCGTACCCCACGAACTGAGCCGACTGCGGCTTCCCGCCCAGCGAGCGGTACACCTTGGCCCGCTCACCCAGATGCGGCCGGTCGTCCGTCCGTACGGTCACCAGTGGGCGCGGGCTCGGCCGCTTGCCCTCGCTGTACGTCATCACGACGTCGGTGACCTCCCCGGCGAACGCCTCCCCGGCCAGCCGCCGCCCCGCCATCACCAGCGGGTCGTCGAGCGCCTCCTGCGCCTCCAGGCGGGCCTGTTCGCGCTCGCGTGAGGCGAGTTTGTTGGCTGCGGTGACCGCGTCGTCGCGGCGCGGCTGCGGGGGCTCGCCCGCCACGACCCGGTCCCGGTGACTGGTGAACGACCAGCGGTCGCGCGTCCACCGCTCCTGGACATGCGCCCCCTCGGGCAGCGCCCGCAGCAGATCCAGGCCCCGCCACACCGCGTCCCAGGTGGGACGCGTCCGGCTCAGGACAAGGGCGCGGATCTCCTGCTCGGCGGCGGTGAGCGCACCGAGCCGGTCGTCGGCCTCCAGACCGTCCTCGGCGGCGGCGAGGGCGATGCGCGCACGGTCGTAGCGCTCGAAGGCGGGGGCGAGCAGTTTGTTGTCGAACGCCGGGTCGGTGGCCGGGCCGGCCGGTGGGTGCAGCAGCTGCCCCTGCGCGTCCCGGGCCAGCTCGGCCTCCAACGCGGCCTCGGCGCCGGAGCGGTCCTCGGGCGGGTCGATCCACGCGAGCAGCGCGCCCAGGTGCTGGTCCTCCAGGGTGGACTGGCCGGTGGACCAGTGCCGGGCCAGCAGGTCCGTCATCGCCGCCAGCAGCGAGGAACCCGGCACCCGGGCCCGCTCCCCGAAGTGGGTCAGCCACCGGCCCAGCAACGGCACCCGGGGCGGGGCCGGATAGGGGGTCTCCGGGTCCTGCTCCGCCGTACGCCGAAACCGCATCGACCGCCCGAGCAGCCGTACGAAATCGATGCCCGCGCGGCTCGGCAGGATCAGCTGCGGGGCGTCCGCGCACAGCTCGACCTCGACCTTGACGCGCTTGCCGGTCTCCGGATCGGTCTCGTTGCGCTCGGCGGCCTCCACCGCAGCCGCGTACCCGTCGACGTACGGCAGCACGATGTCCGCCAGCTCGGCCAGGAACGCGAACCTGAGGTCCCGGTCCCGCGGCTGCGGTACGACCAGGAGGTGCGGGGCGTCCCGGTCGGTCCCCACGAGCGCCCCGAGCGGGGCACCGGCCTCGCCCGCGGTGGTGAGCGGGACGAGGACGAGCGGGTGCTCGGAGAGGTGGCGGTGGCGCACGGTCGCGGCCGGTTGGGCGCGGCCCGTGCTGACGGCTTCGAGGCGGGCCAGGGTGGAGATCAGCGACATGCGCGCACCCCCAGCGCCTGAGCCTCCGCCGGCACGCCCAGGTCCTCCTGCCGTGTGCCCAGGTCCTCAGGCCGTGTTCCCAGGGCCTCCGCCCGCAGCTGCGCCGCTCTCCGCAGCGCCGCCACCGCCGGGTCGTCGGGATCCCCCATCTCGCCGCGGGCCGCCGCCAGGACGTCCTCCACCGTGGTCAGACCGCCCAGCTCCGCGCGGACCGAACGGCCCAGGGAGGTCACCGCGCCGTCCGCGCGGGAGCGGCCGCGGCAGTGGAAGGCGAGTTCGCACGCGGACAGGCACTCGGGGGCGTAGGTCGCCGGGACCGACTCGACCGCCGCGGTCAGCTCGGCGGCGGGCAGGTCGGGGGCGAAGCAGGTGCCCTCGGGGAGGGCGTCGGCGATGTCCTGGATGCGGGTGAGGCGGGTCAACTGGCGGGCGGTGACCGCGCGCTGCTTGCGGATGTCCACGGCCGAGGCGGTGGGGATGTTGGAGAAGTCCTTGGGGCAGACCAGGAGGACGCGGTGGCGCACCTTCGGCGCCGGTTCCATGCGGGCCGCGACCTCCTCCAGCGCCAGCACGTACACCGCGGCCTGGCGGGCGGCCGCGCCCACCTTCGACGGGTCCGCCGAACCGTCCAGCATCGGGAAGGACTTGATCTCCACGACGGTCCAACTGCCGTCCGGGTGCACGACCACGGCGTCCGGCTCCAGGAAGGCGGGCGAACCGGCGACGTCGAGCGCGAGCATGGGGTGGTCGAGGAGCGTCCAGGCACCGGCGGTCGCCTCCCGCAGGGCCAGGGCCGTACGCGCGGTACGGCCCTCGGGGCCGATCGCGGTGAGGTCGGGGACCTGGGCCTCGGCGGGCGGCTCGGCGCCGCTGTCCAGGCGCTCGTGCACCAGCCGCAGCAGCTCCGCGCCGCCGTCCGCCTTGACCTTCGCCTCGAAGGCATTGCCGCGCGTCAGGGCGAACTGCGACTGGCCGAAGGCCGACGGAGCGCCCAGCGCGCTCGCCAGCGCCGTCTTGTTCACCCCGGCGCCGTCGAGGATCGCGCGCCGCTTGCACCCGGGGTTCGCGGCGAGGGCCGCGAGGGCGCGGGCGTCCAGTGCCTTGGCCGGTACCTCGGGCCCGCGCAGCTCAGCGAGCCGCTGCCGGAGCGCCGTCCCCCGCGTCCGTGGGAGCGGCACTCGGCTCGGCTCCGCCTGCGAACCGGGACTCGCGCTGCCGTGGAATGTGCTCACCCGCCGAAGTCTGGCATCCGGCACTGACAATTGAGGGCTCTGCGTCCCGAGAGGCGACGGTGACGGTGCTCATCCGGGCCTGGACGCCCGCCGTGGCGCGCGTCGCGACCCGGCTGACGTACGGGGCGAGCAGGAACCCGAGCCCCATCACGGCCGCGCCCGCGACCGCGTCGAGGAAGTAGTGGTTCGCGGTGCCCATGACCACGATCGTGGTGATCAGCGGGTAGGCGACGGCCGCGACCTTCGTCGTACGCGTGCCGCCGTAGCGCCACAGCATCACACCGCACCACAGCGCCCAGCCGACGTGCAGGCTCGGCATGGCCGCGTACTGGTTCGTCATGCCGCCCATGCCCCGCGGGGCGCTCGCCTCGCCGCCCCACCAGCCGTACGAGCTGTACTGGGCCATGGTGTCGACGAAGCCGTGGCCCGCCGACAGCAGGCGGGGCGGGCAGGTCGGCAGCAGCGTGAAGCCGATCAGGCCCATGAAGGTGGACGTCATCAGCCAGGTGCGGGCCGCGCGGTAGTGCGCGGAGCGGGAGCGGAAGAGCCAGACCAGGATGGCGGGCGTGACCAGGTAGTGCAGCGAGGCGTACCAGAAGTCCGCCGGTACACCGATCCACGCCTCACTGGTGAACAACCGGTTCAGCGGGTGCTCGGCGTTGATATGGAGGACCTTCTCGACCTTCAGGATCGCCAGGCCGTGGTCGACTGCGCCGTCGACGTCGCCCCGGGCGAGCAGGCGGCCCGCGCTGTAGCAGGCGTACACCAGCACGATCAGGGGCAGCTCGGTCCACCACCGCAGCCGCGGGTCCGGGACTGCCTCGGTGCCTGGTGTCTCGGTCAGCGGCATCCGATCCTGTCCCCCTTCGTTTCGCGCGGCTTCCGGCGGTCGTCGTCCGGTCGTGCCACTTTACGGCGTATGTGCGGGCCCTTGTGGAGTGCCCCCACGCAGCGCCTTAGGTCCTCCAAGACGCAGAGATCGCCCGTCGGGTTGCCCTTCCACAGGGTGCGCGATGATGGAGGGGTTCCGCCTCCGTTTTCCCCCGGAAAGGTTTCTTCATGGCACCGCGCATCCTGCTCGCCCGGCACGGACAGACCGAGTGGTCGCTGTCCGGCAAGCACACGGGCAGGACCGATGTGCCGCTTCTGGAGGAGGGCCGACGGGGGGCCAAGCTGCTCGGCGAACGGCTGCACCGGGCGCCGTACGACGGCCTCCCCGGGGTGGAGATCCGCACCAGCCCCCTCGCACGCGCGCGTGAGACCTGCGAACTCGCCGGGTTCGGGGAGCGGGCGGCCACCTGGGACACGCTCATGGAGTGGGACTACGGCGCGTACGAGGGCATGACGCCGGAGGAGATCCAGGCGGTGCGGCCGGGGTGGCTGATCTGGCGGGACGGGGTCCCTTCGGGGGAGTCGCTGGAGCAGGTCGCTGTGCGGGCGGACGAGGTGGTGGCGTGGGCGAAGTCCGCGGACCGGGATGTGCTGGTGTTCGCCCACGGGCACATCCTGCGGTCCATCGGGGCGCGGTGGCTGGGGTTGCCGATCGATTTCGCTGCGCGGGTGCGGCTTAATCCGACGTCCTTGTCTGTGCTGGGGTGGGCTTACGGGGAGCCGGCGATTGAGAGCTGGAACGACTTGGGGCATCTGGGGTAGCTGTTCGGCCGCGAGCCGGTGGGGCTTCTCGCGCAGTTCCCCGCGCCCCTAAAAACCCTCACCGGGCCGCAGCCGACGAACCACCCCGTCACGCAGTCCTCGGCGTTGAAGCGTGGCGTTCCAGGAACGCCGACACCCCCGCCGCCCTCCGATGCGGCAGCAGCACCCTCGCCGTCCCCGCGAGCATGGTCTGGATGCGGGACGACTGGACCTCGCCCAACAGCTCCAGCACCCGCAGCCCCGCCGCCGCCCCCTCGTCGGGCCGGCCGCCGCGGGCCAGGTCGTCGGCGAGTTCGGCCGTGTACAGCGCGATGTTGCGGGTGAAGTGCGGGTCCTGGAGATCCGCCGCCCGGCGCGCGTGCCGGGCGGCCCGGCGCCAGTCGCCCAGCGCGGACCAGCACTGCGCCTCCAGGCCCTCCAGTTCGGCCTCGCCGTAGAAGCTCATCCACTCGGGGTCCGCGTCGCACAGGCCGCGCTCGAAGTAGGCCTGCGCGCGGGCAAGGGCCTGCTCGCACCCCGTGCGGTCGGCGAGGCCCGCCCAGCCGCCCGCCTCGCGCAGCGAGAGCAGCGACATCAGCCGGGCCGAGCCCAGCGGCCGGGCGACCCGCTGCGCGGCCTGCGCGGCCCGCACCGCCTCCCGCGGCCGGCCCGCGTCGCGCGCGAGGAAGGCCGTGTTGCAGAAGGCGTGCGCCTCCAGGGCGTCGTCACCGGTCACCCGGGCCGTCGCGAGGGCTTCCGCGTAGTGCGAGCGGGCGTCGTCGAACCGCCCCGAGTCATGCGCCAGCCAGCCCACCGAGATGGCGAGTTCACCCGCGCCCGAGTGCAGCCGGTCGGCGGTCGTCTGCCGGGTCGCGCCGGCGTCGAGCAGCGCGTAGGCGGCGCGCAGTGGAGCCGCCGCGCGCCGGTACAGACCGTCCGCGCCGTGCCGGTCGTCCAGCAACCGGATCCTGCGGACGGCTTCCTCCAGGGCACCCGCCTCGCTCGCCCCGGCGCGGCGCACCGGCCGCACGGCGGCCGTGGCGTCGGCGGCGAGCCCGATGGGGCCCAGTGAGGCGGCGGCCACCGTGGCGCCCCCGCCGGTCATGAATGCGCGACGCAGCACGTCGCTCTCCTCGTAGTTGTCGTACGTCTCGTCAGGGTCCTGCGTGTCTTGCGTGTCATACGGCTCGTACGCCCCCGGCGTCTCAGACGCGTCCCGCCCCCGGCGCCCGCGTACGGTCGCGCGCGGCGCGAAGCCCAGGTCGGTGAGCGTGCGGCCGGGGAACATGTGCAGGAACACCCGTTCGTACGCGTAGTTGGGGCAGCGGATCTCGCCCGCCTCGACGCGGCCCACATAGCGCGCGTCGCAGCTGACCCGCTCGCCGATCTCGCGCGCGGCCCGCCGTACCGCCGCGGCGAACTCGGCCGGCGAGCGCTGGCCGCGCAGGCGCCGGAACGCGAGGTTCGGCCGCGGTGGCATGGGGGACTGGGACGAGGTCACCTGTGACGACGCCATGGCCGGGTCCTCTCGTGCGAACCGTCGAACCATGCCGGAGGTGGGGCGAGTTGACTGGTTTGTCAGTGTGACGCCCTGTTTCCGGCGGGCAAGAACGTACCGGCTGTGTCCGGGTCGCCACGCGGGGTTTGGCTACAAACCGGATATCTCATCCGAGATCTGCCATGAACTGCCATCCTTTGCGGCGGACTTCCGCCGTAGCCGTTGACGCGGGCGCGCGTTGAACCCCCTGGAGTCGGACGAGGGTTCCTTGATGGAGGCCGCGATGGAGATCAGCTGTGACGTGGTCACGGTACCGACGCGACACGGCCTGGAGGCCGTCGACATCCTGCGGCGGGGGGTGGGGGAGACGGTCGGACCCGTCCTGCACGACGACGGCGGCGAGACGCTGGGCTTCCTGGTGCCACCGGGCACGGCGGCGGGCTGGGACGTGCCGGGCAGTACGTGCACGGAGACGGACGGCCGGGGGCTACGGCTCGCTCCTGAGCCACCGGTGGAGGGCGCCGACTGGCTGCTGCCACCGGGAGACACCGACCTGGCGACGGATCCGGCAGTGCTGAGAGCGGCACTGGGCGAGGCGGCACGGTTGATCGAGGCCGCTGACAACTGCCAGTGACCGAGACCTGCCCAGCACGCGAGACGACCATCCGCCGCAGATAATGGCCTTGTGGGCAAGTCCAGGAACTCTCGCCGTAGCAGCGCGGCCCCCGAACCCGTCGTGGAACCGGTGGACGGCGGCCTCGCCGAGCTCATCCCCGACCGGGACCGCCCCCACGCCTGGACGCTGCTCATCGACGGCGCACCCCAGTCCCACGTGGACCTCGACGACCCACGCCACCTCTCCTTCGAGTACCAGCGCCGCCTCGGCCACGTCATCGACCTCGCCGCCGATCCCGGCAGACCCCTGCACGCCGTCCACCTCGGCGGCGGCGCCCTCACCCTCGCCCGGTACCTCGCCGCGACCCGCCCCCGCTCCACCCAGCAGGTCGTCGAGCGGGACGGCGCCCTCGTGCAACTGGTCCGGCAGAAGCTGCCGTTGGAGCCGACCGCGCGGATACGGGTGCGGTCCGTCGACGCCCGCGAGGGGCTCGCCAAGGTCGCCGACGGCTGGGCCGACCTCGTGATCGCCGACGTGTTCAGCGGCGCCAGGACTCCCGCGCACCTCACCTCGACCGAGTTCCTCGACGAGGTCCGAAGGGCCCTGAGGCCGGGCGGTCTCTACGCCGCGAACCTCGCCGACGGACCGCCGCTCGCCCACCTCCGCGGCCAGATCGCCACCGCCGCCGCCCGGTTCGCCGACCTCGCCCTGGTCGCCGACCCGACCGTGCTGCGCGGCAAGCGCTTCGGCAACGCCGTCCTGGTCGCCTCCGACACCCCCCTGCCGGTCGCGGAACTGACCCGCCGGGCCGCCTCCGACCCGCACCCGGGCCGCGTCGAACACGGCAAGGAACTCCTCGACTTCACCGGCGGGGCCGTACCCGTGACGGACGCGAAGGCCGTGGCCTCCCCGGCGCCACCGCCCTCGGTGTTCCGCTGAGTTGCTACATCCTGATTGAGTCAGTACGTCCCGATCTCCACCCGTGGCGGGCCGTCGTGCCAGGTGCAGAACACCGACACCCGGTCCGCGCCCGAGGAGAACTCCACCCGGATCCACGACTCCGTCTTCCACACCTGCATCGACCAGCCCGTGCCCGGAGTCGCGGAGACCAGGGTCGCCGAGGTCTCGCCGAGGTCGAAGACCGCCCGGCCGCCGTCGGTGTCGTAGCTCCTGACCTGGCCGGAGGCGGTGGGGGAAGGGCTCTTCGAGGGGGTCGGCCGGGCGGTCGTGGCGCTCGGCGTCGGCGACGGGCTGTTCGAAGGGGCCGCGCGCCTCGTCGGGGTCGGCTCCGGGGACGCCAGCGGTTTCGACTCCTGCGTGGTCGCCTTGGCCGCCGCGATGGGCAGGGCGCGGGGCGGGTCGTAGGCCGTGCCCGCCATGACCGTGTGGACACCCCACCACGACAGCGTGACCGCCGCGCCCGTGGCGAGCAGCCAGGCCAGTACGTGTACGAATCCTCTGCGCATCGCCCGCCATACTGCCTCACGCGTCTCACGGGCCGCACCCGGACGGGGTTACTCAAGTCGGCCTCGCGATGTCCTCGCAGGTCGGCTGGGCGGGCTCGCCTTTCTGCCGGGGGTCCGGGGGTCGTCCCCCGGAATGGCGCAGTATCCACAGGCCCCGACCGGGCTCGCCCGAATCGCGTACGGTGCGGCGCATGGCAAGTGTGCTCGTGGTCGAGGACGACCAGTTCGTTCGTTCCGCGCTCATCCGGCACCTGACCGACGCGGCACACACCGTGCGCAGCGTCGGGACGGCGCTGGAGGCGCTGCGCGAGGTCGCCCATTTCCGTTTCGACGTGGTGATCCTGGACCTCGGTCTGCCCGATCTGGACGGCTCCGAGGCCCTGAAGATGCTGCGCGGGATCACCGACGTGCCCGTGATCATCGCCACCGCGCGGGACGACGAGACGGAGATCGTGCGCCTGCTCAACGCCGGGGCGGACGACTACCTCACCAAGCCCTTCTCCGTCGAGCACCTCTCCGCCCGCATGGCCGCCGTCCTACGGCGGTCCCGTGCCGCCGGCGGGGACGCCCCGCCGGAGACCGTGCTGCGGGTCGGCGGCCTGAGCGTCGACCCGCTGCGCCGCCAGGCCGAGCTGGACGGCGCCCGACTCGACCTCACCCGCCGCGAGTTCGACCTGCTCGCCTTCCTCGCCGCCCGCCCCGGCGTGGTCGTCCCCCGCAAGGAACTCCTCGCGGAGGTCTGGCAGCAGTCCTACGGCGACGACCAGACGATCGACGTCCATCTCTCCTGGCTCAGGCGGAAGTTGGGGGAGACCGCCGCACAACCCCGTTATCTCCACACCCTGCGGGGCGTCGGGGTCAAGCTGGAGCCGCCGCTATGAGATGGGCTCTCGTCAAGGTCTGCCTGGCGGTCACCACCATGGTCGTGGTCGCCTTCGCGATCCCGCTCGGTCTCGTCATCAAGGAGATGGCCCGCGACCGCGCCTTCTCCAACGCCGAGCGACAGGCCGCCGCCGTCGCCCCGGCCCTGTCCATCACCACCGACCGCGACCAGCTGGAGCGGGTCGTCGCCTCGGCCGGCTCGGACTCCGGGATGGCCGTGCACATACCGGCCGACGGCGACCGCGGGAGCGACCAGAAGGCCGTCGACATCGGGCGGCAGCGGGCCGCCGAGGAGGACATCGCGACCGTGCGCAGGCTCGGCCGCGCCTCCACCACCGAGGTGCCCGGCGGCTCCACCCTGCTCCAGCCCGTCGCGCTGAGCTCCGGCCAGATCGCCGTCGTCGAGGTGTACGTCCCCGAGGCCGAGGTGAGCAACGGCGTCGCGACCGCCTGGGCGGTCCTCGCGGGCGTCGGCATCGCGCTGGTCGTCGGCTCGGTCGCGGTCGCCGACCGGCTCGGCGTGCGGATGGTGCAGCCCGCGCAGAAACTCGTCGAGGGCGCCCATGAACTGGGGGAGGGGAAGCTGGGCGCGCGGGTGCCGGAGGAGGGGCCGACCGAACTCCGGCTCGCGGCCGTCGCGTTCAACTCCATGGCCGACCAGGTCGTCCAACTCCTCGCCAACGAAAGGGAACTGGCCGCGGACCTGTCGCACCGGCTGCGCACCCCGCTGACCGTGCTGCGACTGAACGCGGCCTCGCTCGGGGACGGTCCGGCCGCCGAGCAGACGCGGGCCGCGGTCGCGCAGTTGGAGCGCGAGGTCGACACCATCATCCGCACCGCGCGAGAGGCCAAGCCGCAGACCGCGGCGGCCGGGCCGGGCGCCGGGTGCGACGCGGCCGAGGTGGTCCGCGAGCGGATGGGGTTCTGGTCGGCGCTCGCCGAGGACGAGGGCCGCAAGTGGCGGGTCGCCGGCACCGAGCGGCCGGTGCGCATACCCGTGGCCCGGGCCGACCTCGCGGCCGCGCTGGACGCCCTGCTCGGCAATGTCTTCCGGCACACCGCGGAGGGCACCGCCTTCGCGGTCGACGTGCACAACGGCGAGGACGCCGTGATCGTGCTCGTCTCCGACGCCGGCCCCGGCATCCGGGACCCCGAGGCCGCGATGGCGCGCGGGCGGGGTTCCGGCAGCGCCGGGTCGACCGGCCTCGGGCTCGACATCGTGCGCCGGCTCGCCGAGTCGACCGGCGGGGACGTACGCATCGGATCGTCGGTGCTGGGCGGGACCGAGGTGCGGATCTGGATCCAGCTGGACGGGCGGGAGCCGGTGCGCCGGGGACACCGGGTGCGCCGGCGCCGTACGGGCAGATTGGTCTCGACCTTTAACCGATCCCGATCCCTTCCTTAAGCGCGCCCTAAGATCCTCAACCCCCGTCCTGATCAGGTCATTTGCCCGTTTCCGGCTCGCTAGCGTGCCACGCCATGAGCATTCATCGGCGCAGAGTCAGCGGTAGGAACAAGGTGATCGGCGGGGTGGTCGCCGCCGCCGTGGTGGGGACCGGCGCGGTCCTCGTGAGCGGTACCGCCCAGGCGGCCGGGATCGGCGCCGCGTACACGAAGACCAGTGACTGGTCGACGGGTTACACCGCGCAGTACGTGGTCACCAACAACAGCACCAGCGCGGACAAGGGCTGGAAGCTGGAGTTCGACCTGCCGTCGGGCACGCGGCTGAGCTCGCTGTGGAACGCCGAGTCGGCGGTGAGCGGGCAGCACGTCACCGTGACCTCGGCCAAGTGGGACACCGACGGACTGGCGCCCGGCGAGTCCGTCACCGTCGGCTTCGTCGTCAACGGCACCGCGGATCCGACGGGGTGCCGCATCGACGGCACCGCCTGCTCCGCCGACGGCACGGCGACCCCGGAACCCACCGGCCGCCCGACGCAGTCACCCACCCCCACGGCCACACGCCCGTCGACGCCGACCGCCACGCCCACCCCGACGGTCCCGCCCACGGCCTCGCCCTCGCCCTCGCAGAGCACCGGCACGGGAAGCGGCACCACCGCCGGATTCGCCCCCTACGTCGACACCTCCCTCTACCCCGCCTTCGACCTCCTCGCGAGCGCCTCGGCCACCGGCGTGAAGGACTACAACCTGGCCTTCGTGACCGACGGCGGCGGCTGCACACCCAAGTGGGGCGGGGTGACCGACCTCACGAGCGACGCGGTGGCCGCGCAGATCGGCGCGCTGCGGGCGAAGGGCGGCGACGTCCGGGTCTCCTTCGGCGGCGCCTCCGGCTCGGAGCTCGCCACGGCCTGCTCCTCGGCGGACGCCCTCGCGACGGCGTACGGGAAGGTCGTGGACGCGTACGGCCTGACCAAGGTCGACTTCGACGTGGAGGGCGGCGCGCTGCCGAACACGGCCGCGAACACCCGGCGGGCGCAGGCGATCGCGAAGCTCCAGACGCGCCACCCCGGCCTGGACGTCTCCTACACGCTGCCGGTCATGCCCGAGGGCCTGACCCAGGACGGGGTGAACCTCCTCGCCGACGCGAAGTCCAACGGCGTGCGGATCGACGCGGTCAACATCATGGCGATGGACTACGGGGCGTCGTACAGCGGCGACATGGGCACGTATGCCGAGCAGGCCGCCACGGCGACTCAGGCGCAGCTCAGGAGCGTGCTGGGGCTGTCCGACAGCGCCGCCTGGAAGGCGGTCGCGGTCACGCCGATGATCGGTGTGAACGACGTGGCCTCGGAGATCTTCAAGGTCGAGGACGCCACCCAGCTGGTGGCCTTCGCCAAGGAGAAGGGTCTCGGTTCGCTGTCGATGTGGTCAGCGACGCGTGACAAACAGTGCGTGGGCGGTGCGAAGAACTACGCTGACGCCACCTGCAGCTCGGTCACGCAGGACGCGTTCGCTTTCTCGAAGGCGTTCGCCGCCTACAACTGACGATTCCATGGGACGCGCGACAGCGCGCAAAGGTGTCGGTCACGTTTCGACAAATGGGATCTGCAGGGTCTTGACGGTTGACCTGACATACGGCTGTCATTACGCCACCGTGTTCGGTCAAGTTGATTTCTGGTCGATTACGACCGGTCTTCGAATCCCTCCGTGACCGGACCCCTGCCCCAGGAGCCGCACATGCCTGACCTCTCGTCCTCCCTCCCCTCGCCCAGCCGCCGCAGTCTGTTGCGGGGTGTGGGTGGTGCCGCTCTGCTCGCGGGTGCGGGTGTGCCGTTGCTGAGTGCCTGCGGTGGCAGTGG